>JACEFY010000524.1 GCA_016807485.1 Stenotrophomonas maltophilia
GCCCAGCGTGCCGTCGGCGATGATCTCGCGGATGCGGATCATGTGCGGGAGGTACCGGGTCCACATGGCTTCCATCGCAAGCAGGCCGCGGGACTGCGCGAGATCGTGGATGGCGGTGGCCTCGGCGGACGTCAGGGTCACGGCCTTCTCGATCAGCACGTGCTTGCCCGCGTTCAGCGCCAGCAGCGCGTGCTCGCGGTGATGGCTGTGCGGGGATGCGACATAGACGATGTCGACCTCGGGGTCGGCGACGAGATCGTCGTACGAGCTGTGGGCGCGCGCGATGGCATACTCCGCGGCGAAGGCGTCGGCCGCGTCGGGGCGGCGCGAGCCGACGGCGGTGAGGTCCAGGCCCGCGGTGCGCAGATCTTTCGCGAAGGCGTGGGCGATGCCGCCCGTGGCGAGGATTCCCCAGCGCAGTCCAGTCATACCCCGAGCCTATCGGCGCCCCGCCCTGCGTAGGCTCGGAGGGTGACCGCCGACGCCCCTCTCGAAGACCCCGCCGCCGTCGCCCGATTCCAGGAGCTCCTGCGCATTCCGACGGTCTCGCACGCCGACGAGACCGAGATCGACTGGGCCCCGTTCGACGACTTCCTCGCCGCGCTCGCGCGCCTCTACCCGCAGACGCACCGGGTGCTCGAGCGCGAGGTGATCGCGGGCCACTCGCTGCTCTACCGCTGGCCCGGAGGGGAGCCATCCGATCCGCTCGTGCTGATGGCGCACCTGGACGTCGTCCCCGTCGTCGAGGCGGAGTGGACGCATCCGCCCTTCGCCGCCGAGATCCACGGTGCGGGAGCGGACGCCGCCCTCCACGCGCGGGGCGCGATCGACGACAAGGGCTCGCTCGTGGCGATCCTGGAGGCGGTGGAGTGTCTCGTCGCCGACGGCCACGTCCCCGCGCGCGACGTCTACCTGTCGTTCGGTCACAACGAGGAGACCGCGGGGGACGGCGCGCAGAAGATCGTGCGCGTGCTGCGGGACCGTGGCATCCTCCCCGGACTCGTCCTCGACGAGGGCGGCGCGGTCGTCGACGGGGTCGTGCCGGGGGTGCGGGTGCCGACCGCGATGGTGGGCGTCGCCGAGCGCGGCGTGATGACGGTGCATCTCACGGCGCGCGAAGCGGGCGGCCACGCCTCCACGCCGCCGGCGACCCCGGCGACCGTGCGCCTCGCCCGG
>JACEFY010000525.1 GCA_016807485.1 Stenotrophomonas maltophilia
CGCCACCGACGGCGACCGCATCGAGGTCGACTTCCCGCCGCCGTTCGTCCACGCCGGCAGTGCCCAGGTGCGCGTGCGCGCCGTCGGTGGGCGCTGGACCACCTACCCGCGCGCGGCCGACGACGGCTATCTGCAGGAGTGGCGAGCGATCGCGGCGCTCCTCGACGCCGGCGGGCCCGTCGAGTACGAAGACATCCTCGACGACGCCCGTTTCGCGATCGGGCTCGCGGATGCCGCCGCCGCGGCGGTGGGCGATGCCCCGGTGTCGCTGACTGCGGGGGTGCGCTGATGTCCGGCTCGACGCTCACCCCGATCGTCGCCGCTGCCCACGATTACCGCGTGGCGGCCGTCGAACTCCCCGCATCGACACGCCTCGTCGCCGATCACGCCCGTGCCGTCGTGGTGCTTGCGGGCGTCGCCGGGATCGCGGGCTCCGCGGGGCAGGCCGCCGCCCACGGAGCGGAGGTTCTCGTGCTCGCCGAGGGCACCGGCATCCCGCTCGAGGTCCTCGAGGACCTGCGTGCCACGGTACGCATCCCGGTCGTCGTGGCACGCCCGCGCCTGCGCGCCGACGTCACCGCGGGGCTCGGAGCCGCACCGGATGTCCGCGCCGTCGTCGTCGAGGCGGCGGCAGCCCCGGAGGAGGCGACCGCCGTGCTCCGCGACGCGCTGGGATGGGCGCGCGTGTTCTCCGGAGCACCGCTGCGCACCGTCGCGCTGAGCCACACCGGCGAGGCATCGCTCACCCTGCTCGACGCCGCCGGCGTGGGCGTCACCCTTCTCACCACGGAGACCCGCGGCGCGGCACTCGTGCGCGCGCAGACGGTGGGCGCCGCACGCATCGAGGTCACGATCGACGACGGCGCCGGCCGCCAGCGCGTGACATGGACCACCGAGGACGGTGTTCTCGAACGACCCACCCGCGTCGAGGGCCTCGCCCGGCTCGCACTGCGCCGCGCGGTGGCGGTGGCGGTCGGCGGGCCGGCGCCCACCGATCTGGATGACCTCATCGAGGACGCACGCCTCGCCCAGGCGATCCGTGCGGCCCGGGACGCATAAACGATCCTGATGCCGACGATAGGCAAGCGGGCGTTGCCGGATATGCAGATCTCGGACGAAAGTGAGATGCGGGCCTGCTCGGTCCGCACCAGCGATCGACGACGATCAGTCCGGTCC
>JACEFY010000526.1 GCA_016807485.1 Stenotrophomonas maltophilia
CCCGGTGCCGGTGGCCGCGCGCGAGTGCGCGACACCGAGCGAGCGGCTCGACCTCGCCGAGGTGATCGGTCAACACGACGCGGTCGACGCGCTGGTGGTGGCGGCCGCGGGCGGACACCACGTGCTCATGAGCGGACCACCCGGTGCCGGTAAGACGATGCTCGCGCGCCGGCTGCCCGGCATCCTCCCCGACCTCGACGACGACGCAGCCCTGCAGACGGCTTCGCTCCGCTCCCTCGCGGGGATGCCGATCTCCTCGCTCAGCCGGATGCCTCCGTTCGAGGCGCCCCACCACTCCGCGAGCGTCGCGGCGCTGGTCGGCGGGGGGAGCCGGACGGTGCGGCCCGGAGCCATCGCACGGGCCAGCGGCGGGGTGCTCTTCCTCGATGAAGCCGGCGAGTACAGCGGTCAAGCGCTCGACGCGCTGCGGCAGCCCCTCGAGAGCGGGGACATCGAGATCCACCGGGCCGGGTTCCGCGCGACCTTCCCGGCGCGGTTCCAACTCATCCTCGCGACCAATCCGTGCCCGTGCGGCAACTACGGCGTCCCGGGCGGCGCGTGCGTCTGCCCGTCGCTGGCGATCCGCCGCTACCTCGGCAAGCTGTCCGGACCGCTGCTCGACCGGATCGACATCGAACTGTCCCTCCGTCGGGTCGCCGTCGCTCGGCGGGGCGAGGCCGACGCGCCCGCGCTGACGACGGCGGCGGCCCGCGACCTCGTCGCCGGAGCGCGGGAGCGCGCGCTCACGCGGCTGCGCGGGACCCCGTGGCGGATGAACGCGCACGTATCGGGATCGTGGTTGCGCACCGGGCCGATGGCTCCCGAGCCCGCGATCCGTCGCCCGCTGGACGCCGCGCTGCATCGCGGTTCGTTGACGTTGCGCGGATACGACCGGGTGCTGCGCGTCGCGTGGAGTGTCGCCGATCTCGCCGGCAGAGATCGGCTGGCGGTCGCAGACGTCGGCCGCGCGTTGTACTTGAAGAAGGGGAGTGTCGCATGACCGCGATCGGACTCGGTCCCGCGCAGCAGCGGGCCGCCCTCGGCGGGACGGTGTCGGGGCTCGACGACGCCGAGGTGGCCGACGCGTACGCGCGGGCCATCTGGTCGACGCTCGTCGAACCGGGCGACGGCGTCGCGGGAGCGCTGATCGCCGCGTTCGGGG
>JACEFY010000527.1 GCA_016807485.1 Stenotrophomonas maltophilia
GGCCCGACCGCGGCGACCTCTTCTTCGACTTCGAGGGCGACCCGCTCTACACCGAGCCCCCATCGGCAGGCTCCGCGCCGCAGTGGGGCATCGACTACCTCTTCGGCTGGGTCGACGACGACGAGCAGTACACGCCGCTCTGGGCGCACTCGTTCGCCGACGAGCGGCAAGCGCTCGAAGACTTCCTCGATTTTGTGGCGCTCCGCCGTCGCCAGCATCCCGGCATGCACATCTACCACTACGCACCGTACGAGCCGACGCATCTGCTCGCCATGGCCGCGCGGTACGGCGTGCGCGAAGGCGACGTCGACCGCCTCCTGCGCGAGGGCGTGTTCGTCGACCTGTATCCGGTCGTCCGCCGCGCGTTGCGGGTCGGGTCGCGCTCCTACTCGATCAAGAAGCTCGAGCCGCTGTACATGGACGCGGACGTCCGCACGAGCGACGTGCAGAAGGGCGACGACTCGATCGTCCGCTACGTCATGTCACGCGAACTGCACGACGCCGGCGATGCGGCCGGCGCAGCGGAGATCCTCGACGACCTCGCCGACTACAACCGCTACGACTGCGTCTCGACGCGGCGGCTGCGCGACTGGCTCGTCGATCGGGCGCGCGAGGCGAACCTCGTCCCGTCGGCCGACATCGATCCGAGCGAGCGTCCGTACGAGCCGTCGCCGCGCGCCGAGGCGCTGGGGCGCCTGGCCGCCTCCGCCGCCGACGAGCGGGAGGCGGCGGCCCTCCGGCTGGGATCGGCTGCGATCGACTACTACCCGCGGGAAGCGAAGACCTTCTGGGCGACCCACTTCCTGCGCCTGCGCGAACCGGTCTCGATCTGGGAGGACACGCGCGACGTCGTCGTTTTCGACCACGACCGGTGCCGCGTGCTCACCGATTGGCACCTGCCGGAGGGCGCGCGGGTCACCCGACGCGTCGTCGAGCTGCGCGGAGACCTGGCGCCCGGCACGAAGCTCACCGCCGGATCGGCGGCCTACGCGCTCTACGACCTTCCCGCGCCTTTCCCGCTCGAGCCGAGTCCGCGCTTCATCCACGGCGCGCGCACCGTGACGATCGTCGACGTGCTCGACGACGGCGTCGTCGTCGAGGAGAACGCGATCCAGGGATTCACCTGGGCCGAGCTGCCCATCGCCCTCACGCCGCC
>JACEFY010000528.1 GCA_016807485.1 Stenotrophomonas maltophilia
GGTACTCCCGGTAGCCCGGGAGTACCTCGCCCGCGATCAGGCGCAACAGGGCGAGCGCCATGCGCTCCCCGGTGAGCTCGGAGTCCTGGTGCACCGTCGAGAGCTTCGGCGTCACCCGGGTCGCCCACGGCGAGTCGTCGAAGCCGACCACTCCGACGTCGTGGGGCACGCGGCGCCCCGCCTGCTGGAGCACGTCGATCGCTCCCGCGGCGAGGGTGTCACTGGCCGCGACGACGCCGTCGAGGTGGGGTGCGCGCGCGAGCAGGGCGCGCATGGCCGCGGCTCCGGACTCGGGGTCCCAGTGCGCGGCCGTCTCGGTGAGCGCCGGGTCGAACGCGTCGCCCATCGCCGTGACGAAGCCGTCGTGGCGCAGCGCCGACACGGGCGCATCGGAGGGCCCGAGGATCTCGGCGATGTGTCGCCGGCCCGTGGCGCGCAGACGCTGCGTGATGTCCCGGGTCGCGGCGGGGTTGTCGACGTCGATGCAGGGATAGTCGGCATCGGGTGTCGGCGTCGCGGAGGCGACGAGGGGGATGCCGGCGCTCACGAGCGTGGCCACCAGCGGGTCGCCCGTGTTCATCGCCGCGAGCAGGGCGCCGTCGACGAGACCGCCGCCGACCAGCCGGCCGATGCGTTCTTCCGACGCCTCGCTGTCGACGATCATCATGAGCATCTGGTAGCCCGCGGCCGACAGTGCGCGGTTGGCGCCGGATGCCTGGCCCAGCAGCACGGGGTCGTGGAAGAAGACTTCGTGCCGCTCGCGCACGACGAAGGCGACCGTCTGCGAGCGCTGCTGCACGAGGGCGCGGGCGCGGGGGTTGGGCACGTAGTGCACGGCCTGGATGGCGGCCTCGATGGCCTTCCGGGTCTCGGGCGCGACGTAGGACTTGCCGGTGAGGTAGCGCGACACCGTGGCGTAGGAGGTGCCCGCCTGCGCGGCGACGTCGACGATGGTCGCACGCCGCCGTTTCTGCTCGCTCACGCCGTCTCCGATCCGCCGGCGACGCGCGCGCGAAGCCTCCTCCTGAGCGTACCGAGCGGAACCCTCGGCGCCCTCTCGCTACACGGCGAGGGTGTACCGGTGTCTGCCGCCGGGTCGGGGGGTTTGGGCGTGGTCGATCCAGGGTGGGGGGATGAACCAGATTTTCGCGTCGGT
>JACEFY010000006.1 GCA_016807485.1 Stenotrophomonas maltophilia
TCTGGGGGGTGCGCGAGCCGCACCGTGCTCGACCACGTCACCAGCAAGTGGGGTGTGCTCGTTCTCGTGGCTCTGGCGCGGGAGTCGATGCGCTGGGGTGAGCTGCACCGCTTCATCGAGGGCATCAGCGAGAAAATGCTCGCGCAGACGCTCCGCATTCTGGAAACCGACGGATTCGTCCACCGCGAGTCGGCAGGAACCGTGCCGCCGCGGGTCGATTACACCCTGACCCCGCTCGGGCAGGAACTGTCCGAGGTGTTGATCCCGCTGGTCCGCTGGGCCGCCGACAACGCCGGTCGCACGGCGGTCGGGACGTCGGCGAGAGAACTCGGAAAGGTGTGACCCGAGCCGTCACGTGCTCGGCAGGCGCTCACCACTCGGGGTCGGTGCGTGCGTCGCCCGCGAGCGGCGCGAGTCGCAGCTGACTGAACGGCTCGGACGGAAAGACCTGTTCGGTGAGCGTGGCCCGTCCACCGTCCACGAAGATTTCGACGATGGTCGCGTCGACGACCACGAGAACGTCGACGAAGGTGGCACCCGTCACCGGAAGCGGCGCGCGGTCCACGGAGGGGAACGTCGGATGGAAGTCCGTCACCCCGCTGCGGGTGCGATCGCAGCTGATGCTGCGCTCGTCGCCATCCACGACGATCACGAGGCACTCATCGCCGCCCGCCGACAGGACCAGCGCGTGGCGGTCCCCCGGCGCGCAGGGCACCGACACCTCGAACGTCGTGATCGCGGATGGATCAGCGGGGAGCACAGGTCGTTGCGCGATGCGGGGCGCGCCGACGGCATCCGGCACGAGCGTCACTTCCCGCACCAACGACATCGCCGATCTCCACGGATGTGTGGGCGTCGCGTTGGCATAGTCCCAGTTGCTCGCCCAACCGATCATCAGCCGCCGCCCGTCGGGGACGTTGTTGAACGACACGGCGGCGTAGTAGTCGCGACCGTAGTCCAACCAGTCGTACGTGGTCGGGTCGTCCGACTCGACGAGACGGTCGGGAGTGAACGTCGTGCCGTCGAAGTCGCCGACGAAGTACTGAGTGCCCGATCCCCCGGCGATCCCGCCGGGATTCATGCTGACGATCAGCACCCACCGCGTCTCGTCCGTCCCCGCGACGGCGAGGGGGAAGAGATCGGGACACTCCCAGACGCCGTCAGTGGCATGGGCGGGGCCGAAATGCGATGCGCGGGTCCAGGAGATGAGATCCGACGAGGTGTAGATGACCACTCGCCGCTCGACCGCTTCGACGGCGACCATCACCCAGTGCCCGTTCTCGGCCCCGTGCCAGAACACCTTCGGATCGCGGAATTCGCTCGAGCCGATGTCGAGCACGGGGTTGCCTGCGTGCCGGGTCCAGGTTCGTCCCTCGTCGAGACTGTACGCCAGCGACTGCGACTGCGACGCCTCCTGGCCGTCGCGCGCCGGAACCGCGCTGGTGTAGACCGCGACGAAAGCCGTTTGCCCGGGTCCGGCGAATCCTGCGGTGTTGCGCGCGTCGACGACGGCACTGCCGGAGAACACCATCTCGTCAGCCGTGAACGGAATGGCGATGTCGTGCTCGTTCCAATTCACCAGATCAGTCGATGTCGCGTGCCCCCAGGAGATGTTCCCCCAGGTGTTGCCGTGGGGGTTCGTCTGGAAGAAGAGGTGATACGTGCCGCCGTAGTAGAGCAGCCCGTTCGGATCGTTCAGCCATGTGTCACGCGCGGTGAAATGTGCCGTGGGTCGATGCGTGAGCGCGGTCGTCGGTGAGGGGGAGATCACAAGTATTCCTGGAGTCGGTCGTGGGGCGAAGTGTCGGTCGGCTCGCGTGAGCGATGCGGTGGGGTGGATGCCGCGCGTCCACCCCACCGGTGGCGTTACTCGCCGCCTTGCTGGAAACGGTCGTACGCCTGCTGGTAGGTCGCCACGACGTCATCGATTCCCAAGCCCTGCAACTGGGTCACGTACGAGTCCCATTCGGCGTCGACGTTGCCGTTGACGATCCATGAGGCGAACTTCTCTTTGACGAGCGTGTTGATGTCGGTGTTGGCGAACGACACCTGGTCGAGCTCCTCGTTCGAGAGCATGACCGGCGGATAAGCGTCGTTGGCTTGGAACGGTGCGTAGAACTCCGTGACGAGGTCCTGACGCTCCTTGGCGCGAGGCTCCGGGGCGACGACGGTCTCGAAGTCTTTCGCCGTGGTGATCTTCGGCCCTCCGGGGGCGACGCGCTGCCGACGCTCCCCTTCCGATTCACCGGCCGCGGCGGGGATCTGAACGAGGATGCCGTCGGCATCTTCCTCCAAGGTCACACCGATCGGACCCCAGTTCGACTGGGCGGACATCACCGGGTCGAACAGTCGATCGGCCCACCGCATGGTGGCGGCGGGATACTCGTTCGCGCGGGTGATGGCCATCGCCCCGCGCCCGATCTCCTGGTTGTTGGCGACACTGGCGAGCTTCTCGCCGTCGGTTCCTTCCAGGATCCCGACGAGCGCGTAGTCGTCGGCACGGTCTTCGCCGACCATCTCCTTCCCCTCCCACCAGATGAAGGAGCCGAGAACCGGCGTAGCGGACTTGCCCTTGGAGAGGTAGGCGACGTCGTCTTGCGAGAAGGACTCCGGGTCGATGAGACCGTCGGCGTACCACTCGCCCAGGGCGGCGACACCGGCCTTGTACTCGTCGGTGTTCGCGGTGAACTCCACCTTGTCGTCCACCACGATGCGGTGGTCGTTGTTCTCGGGCTGCCCGCCGAGCGCCGCGATCAGATCATTCGGGTTCGCGCAGAAGGAGTCGGTGCGGAACGACAGCGGAATCTCGTCGGCGACACCGTTCCCGTTCGGATCCTGCGTCTTGAACGCCTCAAGGGCATCGTGGTACTCATCGATCGTGGTCGGCATGGGCAGACCGAGCGCATCGAGCCAGCTCTTGTTGATGAAGAGGAAGTTCGGGTACTGCACGAGGCCGAGCTCTTCCACCGAGGGCAGCGTGTAGATGTGGCCGTCGGACGCGGTGATCGCCGCACGGATGTCGGGGCGGTCGTCGAGGATGGCGGACAGCGTGGGCGCGTATTCGTCGATCAGACCCTCGAGTGGGAGCAGGGTGCCGTTGGTACCGTTCTGCACGACCTCGGCATCGGAGAGGCCGGAGTTGAACAGCACGTCCGGCAGGTCGCCGCTCGCGAGCATCAGGTTCTTCTTCTCGGCGTAGACCTGATCGGGGAGGTTCTGCCAATCGATGGCGATGTTGGTGTCGGCCTCCCACTGCTGCACCAGTGCCATCTCGGAGTAGTCGGGCGCGAGCGGGGCCTTGGATCCTCCGAACGTGAGGGTGAGCGTCTTGTCGACGATCGGCAGACCTTCTTCGTTGAATCCGTAGTCGGCGGACTTGTCTTCGATGTCGGCACCTCCCCCACCGGCGGAGCAGCCGGCGAGCAGGAGAGCTCCAGTGAGGGTGGCGGTGGTCGCGATGACGAAACGGCGGTGTCTCATGATGTGTCTTTCTTGTCGTGGTGAGGGGAAGTGGTCAGCTTTTGACAGCGCCGAGGAGGGCGCCCTTGGTGAAGTGCTTCTGCATGAAGGGGAGGACGATCAGCAACGGGATCGTGGAGACGACGATCATTCCGTACTTGATCAGTTCGCCCAGTCGTTGGGCTGCGGCGTAGGAATCCAGCGCCCCCGTGCCGCCGGCCGCTGTCACCTCCGACTGGATGAGGACGTTTCGGAGCACCAGTTGCAGGGGGTACATGGTCTCGTCGTTGAGGAAGATGAGCGCGTCGAAGAAGGCGTTCCAGTTCGCGACGAGGTGGATCATGATCATCAGGAAGATCAACGGCTTCGACAGTGGCAGAACGATCTGGAAGAAGAACCGGAAGTCGTTCGCTCCGTCCAGCTGTGCCGCCTCGCGCAGCTCCTCCGGAACGTTGTTCTCGAAGAAAGCGCGCGCGATGATCAGGTTCCAGACACCGATCGCGCCGGGAAGCACGATCGCCCAGATGGTGTTGAGCATGCCGAGGTCGCGGACGACGAGGTAGCGGGCGATCAGCCCGCCGTCGATGAACATCGTGATGACGAACAGGAGCATGAAGAAGGTGCGCCCGTACAGGTCCTTCCGCGACAGCGCGTAGGCCGCGCAGAGGATCGCGGCAACGCTGATCGCCGTTCCGACCACCGTGTAGAGGATCGAATTGCCGAAGCCGCGGATGATGGTCTCATCGGCGAAGATCCGCGTGTAGCCCTCGAGCGTGAAGCCCTGTGGCCACAGCCAGACATTCCCGTTGAGGATCTCCGACGGTTCGCTCACCGATGCGATCACGATGAAGTACAGGGGATAGAGGATGGCGACGATCGCCACCAGCAGCATCCCGATCGCGAAGAAGTTGAAGACCGGATCGGCCGCACGGTCGCGCCATCCGCCCCGACGTTTCCGTGTCGACGTAGGGAGGGACGCCGGGGAGGCGCCAGCAGCGGCCGTCGCTTCGGCAGCGCCCGGGGCAGGGATCATCTGAGTCATGGCGTCGTCACCAGAGGGTCGATTGTCCGGCACGCTTGGCGACCCAGTTGAAGGTCAGCAGCAGAACGAGGTTGATGAGGGAGTTGAACAGGCCGATGGCAGCTGAATAGCTGAATTGCGCCTGCTGGAGGCCGATCTTGTAGACGTAGGTCTGGATGACCTCCGACGTCGGCAGATTCAGGTCGGTCTGCATCAGAAGGACCTTCTCGAACCCCAAGTTGAAGAGGTTTCCGATCGCGAGGATGAAAAGGATCGTGATCACCGGCATGATGCCCGGGATGTCGATGTGGCGAATGCGCTGGAACTTGCTCGCCCCGTCCACTCGGGCCGCCTCGTGGAGTGCGGGGTCGATCGCCGTCAGAGCCGCCAGGTAGACGATCATCGAGAAGCCGGCGTTCTGCCAGATGTCCGAGCCGATGTAGAGCGGGCGGAACCAGTCCGGCGATCCCATGAAGAAGACGGGGTCACCGCCGAACGCGACGATTGCGTTGTTGACGATGCCCGAGCGAGGCGAGAAGAGCAGGAAGATCATCCCGACGACTACGACGACCGAGATGAACGACGGCGAGTAGAGCACCGTCTGCGTGAACTTCTTGAAACGCTCACTCTGCAGTTGGTTCACGACGAGCGCGAGGATGATCGGCACCGGAAACGCGATCAGAAGTCCGAGCGCGTTCACGGTCAGGGTGTTCGCGATGAGCCGTTCGAACTGGAACGAGTTGACGAAGCGAACGAAGTTGTCGAGACCCACCCAGGGGCTGCCCGCGAACCCCAAGGCGGGGTTGTAGTCGCGGAACGCGATCTGCGCGCCGTACATCGGCCAGTACTTGAAGATCGCGACGTAGAGGACCGCGGGGGCAAGTAATACGTATAACTGCCACGAGTGGAACGCACGCCGCACGTGCGAGCGGAACCCTCGGCGACGTGCGTGCGGGACCGGCGTTCCTTTCCGGAGAGAGCCTGCAGCGCTCATATATGCACCTTTGCATTCGCGACCGACCCGCGCGGGATCAGCCGACATTCGATCGGATGGGAGGTGGCGACGTGGCCGTCGCCGGCGAGAAGGAGTTCCACGGCCGTACGGGACATCCGCTCGTACGGGAGCTCGATGGTGGTGAGGCCGGGATCGAGGTACGGCGCGAGCATCTCGTGGTTGTCGAACCCGACGATGGAGCAATCCTCCGCAACGCGCAGCCCCATCGATTCCAATGCTCGGTACGCGCCCCAGGCGGTGCGGTCGTTCCCGCAGAAGATCGCGGTCGGGCCGTCGCCTCCGGAGAGAAGGTCCAGAGTGATCGCGAGCCCGTCTTCGACGATGCCCGTGCCGTAACGGACGAGAGCGGGGTCTTCGAGGATTCCGGCCTCGGCGAGCGCACGCCGGTAGCCGGCGAGTCGCCCGATTCCAGCGGGCAGATTGCTGACAGCGGGTTGGATGTTGATCATGGCGATGCGCGTGTGGCCGGCGTCGATGAGCTGGCGGGTCGCGACGTAACCGCCGAGCTCCTCGTCGGGGAAGACGCTGGAGAAGCGACCGGCGCGGTCCTGCGCGTTGACGACGACGCTCGGGATCGATTCCAGCCCGGCCGGCACATCGAGGATGCGGTGGTACATCGAGGCGTAGACGACACCTTTCACCCGGTACGAAAGCATCATGTCGATGGCGGCGGCCTCGAGCTCCGGATGGTTGAATGTGTCGACGCTCAGGATCACGTTCCCGGTCTCCCAGGCCAGCATCTGAGCACCTTTGAGGAGCTGTCCGGCGAAGGGCGAACTGGCGACCTCGTCCGAGATGAAGCCGATCATCCCCGATTCGCCGCTGCGCAGCGACTTCGCGAACGCGTTCGTCCGGTAGCCGAGTTCGTGGACCGCATCCATCACGCGGTCGCGCGTGGCGTCGGTGACGCGACTTCCGCCCACGTTGTTGAGGACGAGCGAAACCGTCGCCTGGGAGACCCCGGCCCGATCTGCCACCTGCCACATCGTTACTTCGGTGCGAGCTTTGCGCGCCATTCCGCTCACCTCCTCGTGAGTTGGTTAATCGTATGACTGGATACTACGACCGCTGAGGCGAGGGTGTCAACACTCGATCCGCGCACACCATCAGAGGCGTTTGAGCAAGGGGATGGCCTGTCCGCCCGTCGAACCGAAGCTGGGCACATGGATCAGAAGCCGACCCGCAGCACCCGTCCCGTTGTCATCGTCGGCGGGGGAAACGCGGGAGTGTCCATCGCGGCGCGACTGCGGCGACGTGGCGTGGATGACGTGGTCATCGTCGAGCCCCGAGAGGAGCATGTGTATGCGCCTCTGCAGTCGCACATCGCGGGGGGCGTTGCAGTCCGCCGCCACGTGTCCCGTCCGCAGGCCGATGTCACCCCGCGTGGAGTGACGTGGATTCGGGACCGCGTCCGAGAGGTCATCCCGGATGCCGACACGGTCGTGCTGGCGTCGGGGGAACGCATCCCGTACGGGCAGCTGATCGTCGCCGCGGGCATCGAGCAACGCTGGAACCGCATTCCGGGGCTCGAAGAGGGCCTGCGCAGCCCGTCGATCGTGTCGAACTACACCCTCCCCCTCGCCCGAGAAGCAGCGACGGTCCTGGCCGATGTCGAGTCGGGGACCGTGGTGTTCACGCAGGCTGCGGAGCCGGCCTCCTGCGCCGGCGTCGCGCAGAAGCCGATGTATCTCGCATGCGACCGGTGGCGGGAGTCGGCTCGACGCGATCCGCGTGGTGTTCATCACACCCGAGCCCACCCTTTTCGCCATCCCCGCTGTCGCGTCCGAACTCTCCCGCACCCTCGCCGAGTACGGCATCGAAGCCCACTACGACACGGAGGTCGTCGCGGTGCGCGCCGACGAGCACGAACTCGACATCCGGCAGGGCGGGCAGACGTCCACCGTCAGATTCGACGCGCTGCACGCCGCACCCCCGCACGCGGCGGCGACCTGGATCACGGCGAGTGGTCTGGGCGACGCAGACGGATTCGTGGACGTCGACCCCGAGACCCTGCGTCACCGCCGATGGGGCAACATCTGGGCACTGGGCGACGCGGCACCCGTCACCCCGATCCGCTCCGGCGGCGCGATCCGCTCGCAGTCACAGGTCATCGCGAAGGCGCTGACGGCCCCTCAGAAGAACGCCACCTACGACGGCTACAGCGAGACCCCGTTCACGGTCACCCGCCGCACCGCCGTCTTCGCCGAATTCGACCGCGCCGGTGCCCTGAAGCCATCGATCCCGTTCTGGACGTCGCTGTACCGCGAGCGCCGATTCACCTACATCATGGACCGATGGGTGCTGCCCTGGGTCTACTGGAACCTCATCCTCACCGGACGCGCCTGAACCTCGTTGAGCACTCGCACGTCAGGGGTTCAGCCGAGTCGGCGGGCGCTGAGCCAGCGGACCATGTCGGGGTCGGCGTGGTCGAAGAACTGCGACCGGCCGGTGTGGAGTTCGCCGATGCGGGACATGTCGTCGTCGGTGAGGGTGAAGTCGAGCACGTCGAGGTTCTGCGCCATGCGGTCGGGGTTGACCGTCTTGGGGATGACGACGACCTGGCGCTGGATCATCCAGCGCAGCACGACCTGCGCAACGGACTTGCCGTGCGCGTCTCCGATGGCCTGCAGGACGCCGTTGGTGAACAGCCCGTTCTTTCCTTCCGCGAAGGGCCCCCATGACTCGATCTGGACGCCCTCCCCCTTCATGAGCTCCTGGTAGTCGACATTCTGTCGGAACGGGTGCGTCTCGATCTGGTTGACGGCGGGGACGATGTCGTTGTTGATGATGAGGTCGAGGAGCTGATCGGGGGCGAAGTTCGACACCCCGATTGCGCGGATGCGGCCGGCGCGGTTGAGGGTCTGCATCGCCCGCCACTGGGCGTAGTAGTCGCCGAACGGCTGGTGGATCAGGTACAGGTCGACATAGTCGAGACCGAGCTTGCTCGCCGACCGGTCGAACGCGCGGGTGGTGTTCTCCTCGGCAGGCTGGTCCTGGACCCACAGCTTGGTGGTGATGAACAGCTCATCGCGCGGGATGCCGCTGGCGGCGATGGCCGCCCCGACCGCCTCCTCATTGCCGTATGCGGCGGCGGTGTCGATCGATCGGTAGCCGGCCGCGAGGGCCGCTTCGACAGCCTGCTGGGTCTGGTCGCCGTCTACCTGGAAGACGCCGAAGCCGAGGATCGGCATCTCGACGCCGTTGTTCAGGGTCACAGTGTTCATGGGTTTTCCTTTCCTGCGGTCTGCATCCAGTCGACCGCACCTCGCCGGAACGAACCAGTGACGGGTTATCCGTGTACTGACAGTCAGTCGCTCCGGCGCGCTCGGCGTCGTAGCGTGGCGGCATGGACAACAGCGACGAAGTGAGCGAGTTCCTCCGCACACGCCGCGATCGCCTCACCCCTGAACAGGCCGGCATCATCGGCGGCGGCCGGCGGCGCGTGCCGGGCCTTCGCCGCGAGGAGGTCGCAATGCTCGCCGGAATGAGCAGCGACTACTCCGCGCAGATGGAGCGCGGCAACCTCGCCGGCGTCTCACCCGAGGTCCTGGACTCGCTCGCCCTCGCGCTGAACCTCGACGACGCCGAGACCGACCATCTGCACGATCTCGCCCGCGCCGCCGGTCCCGATCCGATCCGGCGCCGCGCCCGCCCGTCCGCCCCGGCGACCGTGCGTCCGAGCCTGCAACGGTTCCTCGACACGAACACCGCCACACCCACCGTCATCCAGAACCGTCGGAAGGACATCGTCGCGGCGAACCCGATCGCACGCGCCCTGTACTCTCCGCTGTTCACCGACCCGTCGCTTCAAGGCAACAACGCTCGGTTCACGTTCCTCAGCCCCGCAGCCCGCACGTTCTTCACCGACTGGGAGCAGGGCGCGAACAGCATCGTCGCATCGCTGCGCACTGATGCGGGAAAGCATCCGCACGACAAGGACCTCACCGACCTCATCGGAGAACTCGTCACCCGCAGCGACGCGTTCCGGGCCCGGTGGGCAGCCCACAACGTGAAGCCGCACCGCTCGGGCAGCAAACGGCTGCACCACCCCGACGTCGGCGACCTCGAGTTCGACTTCGAGGGCATGGAGCTGCCCGGCACACCCGGCTGGACGCTCTACGCCTACACCACCCGCCCCGGTTCGGTCACCGAGGAGCGCATCGCGATCCTTGGCAGCCTCGCCGCCACCGGCGCCGCCTCGCACTGACATCCACGGAAAGAGCATCGACATGCAGACACGCACCCTCGGCAACGGACTCGAGGTCTCCGCGATCGGATTCGGTTGCATGGGCCTCAACCACGGCTACGCCCACAAACTCGATGAGGACCACAGCGTCGCGATCATCCGCCGCGCCGTCGACCTCGGCGTCACCTTCTTCGACACCGCACAGGTCTACGGACCCTTCACCAACGAAGAACTGGTCGGCAAGGCCCTCGCCCCTGTCCGCGACCGGGTCGTCATCGCCACCAAGTTCGGATTCGACTTCGACGGCACCCGCGGCACCGGCCTCAACAGCACCCCCGACTACATCCGCAGCACCGTCGACGCCTCCCTGCAGCGCCTCGGAGTCGACCACATCGATCTGCTCTACCAGCACCGCGTCGACCCCGACGTCCCGATCGAAGACGTCGCCGGCACCGTCAAAGACCTCATCACCGCCGGCAAGGTCGCCCATTTCGGCCTCTCCGAAGCCGGCGCCGCCACCATCCGCCGCGCCCACGCCGTCCAGCCGGTCACTGCGCTGCAGAGCGAGTACTCCCTGTGGTGGCGGGAACCCGAAGCCGAGATCAGGCCCCTTCTCGAGGAACTCGGCATCGGACTCGTGCCGTTCAGCCCCCTCGGCAAAGGCCTGCTCACCGGCACGATCGACACGGCAGCGTCCTTCGACGAGGGCGACATCCGCAGCACCCTCCCGCGCTACGCCGCGGAAAGCCGGCAAGCGAGCACCGGCCTCGTCGATCTGCTCACGTCGATCGCCGACGCGCACCGAGCCACGCCGGCACAGGTCGCCCTCGCGTGGCTTCTTGCGCAGAAGCCGTGGATCGCTCCCATCCCGGGCACCACCAAGATCCACCGGCTCGAAGAGAACGTCGCCGCCGCCACGGTGGACCTCACCGACGACGAGGTCGAACAGCTCACCATCGCGTCCGCCGGCATCGACACCACCGCCGACCGCTACCCCGAGAAGATGCAGAAGATGATCGACCGTTGACCGCGCGTCGCCGTGCCGCATTCGCATCGGTCCACGTGATTGCAAGTAGCCTCCTCACACGGCCGTGCCCGGCTGGCAGGATCGAACGATGCCGCAGGATTTGGTCTTCTCCGCCGACAGCGCGGTCATGGATGTTGAACGTGTACACCGATGGCTGGCGGAACAGTCCTACTGGGCGCGTGGCAGGACTCGGGAAGCGCAGAATGCGGCCATGGCCGGCTCCCGCAACTATGGAGTGTTCGACGCCGCGCGCGGACAGCAGCTCGCCTATGCGCGGGCGATCACCGATGGCGCCACGTTCGCGTGGATCGCGGATGTCTTCGTCGACCCGGCAGCGCGCGGACGCGGCGTGGGCAAACGGATCATGGCCGGCATCGTCGAAGACCTCGAGCATCTCGGACTCAAGCGCATCGCGCTGTTCACCGAGGACGCGCACGGCCTGTACGAGCAGTTCGGGTTTCAGCGGCTCAGCGACCCGGAGTCCTGGATGCTGCGCTGGGGCAAGGGATACGCACCGAACAAGTAGCGCCGCCGACGATTGAGCGGCTGCTGCGGAGGCGGATCACGAGTCGATGATCGGTTCCAGGAGGTCGAAGATCGCTCGCTCGGTCTGTTCCGCATCCAGCCTGCCGTCGACACGCCGTCGGCGTCGGATGTACTCCGACAGCGGCATGCCCGCCAGCGACGAGAACATCCGCCTCAGGTGATACTCCGTGGTGCCCAGCGTCGTCGCCAACGTAGCCACATCGATGTCGTCATCGAGGTGTGCCTCGACGAACTCCACCAACCTGTTCAGCTCCGCGATCATGGCGCCTCCTTCGACATCCACACTGCCGGGCCTCGCCGATCGGCACCCTACTATCGCGGTCCGATCCGATCACCTGCGGCTAACCATCGACGGACGGATACCGGTCGCTGAGCGGACGCCGGAGCCCGTGGGCGAGCGTGCGTCGGTGACCACTTAAACGCAGCGGTCAGCGCTAGTTGCAGACAGATGAGGCCTCTGTCAAAGCGAGGCTTGAACGGATCGGCCAGTGCACCTGCGCAGTGGTCAGTCGTCCGCTTCGATGGCGATCGTATTGCCGTCCGGGTCGGCGATCCAGAATATGCGCCCTCCACCTGCTCTCGGCGCGACGCCCCGCTCGTCCTGGCCGAGACCCTCATACCGGGGGATCTCCGCTCCGGCCCGGGTGAGTTCGTCAAGGACCGTGTCGAGGTTATCGACGTACCAGGTCGCCACCGTTGATCTCGCCTCGCCCGCGTTTGGTGTCTCGAAAACGTTGAGCATCGTTCCCCCACCCGCCCGGTAGAACCGGCTTCCGCCCTCGATGTCAGCGCTCGGACCCTCACCGGCTCTCTCAAGCCCCAGGATGCCCTCGTAGAAGTCGACCGCCCGGCCGATGTCCGTTACGCCGATCGACGCGCGCACGGGGAAGTCGCTGAGTCCCATACGCGCCACGCTAGTCCTCGACGCGTCCCACCGCAGCCCGTGGATCGGTCCGCTTACGTGCTCTGCTCGGCCTCGGATCCGCTGTGCGCCGGGAGGTCGTTAGCGGGGATAGCTGACATAGAAGGATCCGGGTGCGCAGGTGTAGGTGGCGGAGCCGACAGTGTGGATCCCGTCTCCGAGCCGAGCGCAAGTCTGCGCGGCATCGAAGAGGGTCGAGCCGATGAAGGCAACGATGATCAGCGTTATTAGAACGCCGATTCCTGAGATGACGATGCCGGCAAGCGCGAAACGGTTACGGAAGCCAGCGCGCTTGGACCTTAAGAGGGCGATGATGCTGATGACTAGTCCAGCGAAGTTCAGGATTGCGAAGAACGCGAGTACGAAGCCGACGATGCCGAACGCTCGAAATGGGTCAGCACCCTGCGGATTCTGTTGGCCATCGCCTGGGGGAGGTGCCGGTTGGGCTGGGGACTCGTCTGCGGTGATCGCCATGGGCCGACCCTATTGGCGGTTTGACTGGACGACGCGCATTTTCGCGAGAAGGTCGCTCGCGCCACTTGCTTCTTGCGATGGGGCGAGTGCTCGACGTCACATCTGATGACAGAGTCCCTCGGGGCTATTGGCGCGCTCCTACTCGTGGTGGTCCTGGAATGGGCCGCTCAGCAGTGGCGCTCGACGACTTCGCTGACCGCCGCACCTTGGCCTAAGCGCTGACCGGAGACGGGTCCTTCAGCGCAACGTTCTCCATGCCCGTCGCGCGGGATCGACTACCGTGCTTCATTCCGTCGGCGGCAGGATGCCGAACGCGAACAAGAGAGGCAACGCGATGCCCAAGGCAATGAAGACAGCGCCCCCGACGCGGTAGAGGACGATCGTGGCCCTCCGCGAGATCAAGCGGCCCCGCATGCGGTTCATCGCCCGAGATCGGCCGAGCAGGTCGGTGTACCTCTGCTGTGGGACGTCAGGCCGAAACAAGAAGAGGGCCCCAAGGCAGACAGCACCTGCCGACCAAATGAGCAGGAAGGGCCAAGGAACGTCCACGGCGCCAACCTACGACATGGCTCAGCGACTGTTAGTCAGCGCGCGGATTCCTATACCGACACTGAATTGTGCTGACGCTGCGCAAGCGACCGTAACCGGGCCGGTGCGCGCGCGGCGCAAGAGCCCGCGGAACTGCACCGACCGAGGGTCGCAAGCGAAACGTTCGATAGTAGTCCCGACGGTCGATATTCATTAGTAAGGCCGTCAGAAGGAGCTTGCCATGACCAAGAAGTTCACCCCCAACAATCCCGTCCCCGAGTTCCAGGTGCCATGCGCTCACAACCGTGTGAGGTCCGAAGTCGACTTCAGGGGCACGTCGCACGGCTATGACGCGTGCCTCGAGTGCGGGGCTCGCGAGTACTACGTGCATCACGATCAGAGGTGATCGGGCGCCGTCCCGCAGCACACTCGGAGAGCACGGGCCCTTGGTGGGCGGCCACCCTCACACGAAGAACTTGGTTAGTCGCAGTTGGCCGTCCACGCTTCTCCACTCGACGAGCATGGCTGCGATCGCAGGGCCACCTAGCAGGTCGTGGACTATGAGCCCGAAACCCTCGCCTGGCTGAACGACGCCGGGAAACTCCGAGCGTAGTGTGATCGCCTTGCCACCGGATGGGACGCGGATGTCGACGATCTCAATCGGGTGCTGCGTCAGGTTTCTGATTACCGTCTGCGAGCCGTGGGCGACGAGCTCGAGAGGCTGTGACTGATCGGACGTTTCGAGGCGGGGCGCAATCGATGGCCCATTGGTGGGCACTTCCGTCGTGGTCGACGAAGACTGGGCGACTTCGTTCAATCCCTTCCTGGTTCTGATGTCGCGGAGGAAGGCGATGACGGCTACCACACTCGCCGCGATTGATCCGACGGCGCCGAGGTACGCGGGAAGAACGCTTGCCCAGAACATCGACCAATCCATATCCGCAGGTTAGCTCGCGGCACCGACCTGGTGGCCGATCGTGTAGTTGGTATGGAGCCCGCAAGTCGGTCCTTCAGCGAGACAGCGGTCGAAGGCGATCTTCGGTCACAGGCATCAACACCTCGTGATAGATCTGTGGTGCGGTCATGTCGCCCCAGTCGTCCTGCTTGACGCGGACCCGCAATGGCGTCACTTCTGCGATTCGCACACGCAACCAGGTGCCGTCATCCAGCCGCAGCTCGTGCGGTTCGGCGAGGTAGCGCAGTCCGAGTGCGTCGAGGGTTTCCTCCGCCAGCATCCAGTCGACCACGTTCGTCTTCTCGCGTCCCAACAGGTCCACCGCGACGAATCCATCACCAACGGGCTTTATCCATCCCACCCGTTCACCGTCGTCCGAACGTCGATGTTCGATCCAGTCCGCATCCATACATCCAGGGTAGAGAGCTCAACTGCTCAGGACACGGACCGGTTCACCTTCGCCCGATGGACGGTGGCTGTGGGATCAGTCCGTGTTCGCACGCAGGAATGCAGTCCCGACTCCGCGTGCAAGGCGAAGAAGTTTCCTTCGCCCAGCTGTGATCAACGCGAGAAGGAATACGGGTCCGAACCACCAATGAGCGAGGACGCTGGCCAACATGGCTCGCCAGATCAGCACGAAGCCATCCCATCGCGCCTGCCACATTGCGTCTCGAATTGGATCGAAGTCGATCATGGTCCCTCTCTGTGGTCGAGAACTCGAGGCTCATGACTATCAGGAACGCCCGACATTCATCTCTACACATGACGGCCGCCCGGTAGCCGGTCCTTCAGCGGGCGGTGGCAAGCGGGCATTGCGGTGCCCAGGACGAGAGCGGCGTCAGACCTCGTTATGCCGTTGCGGTCTGGTCGTGACCGGCCCGAGAAAGCGGGCGACGAGGGTGGTGGTGATCGCGCTGGCCGCCAGGATCGCTGCGAGTACGACGATCTGGAACCGCCCGGCCTCCAGCGGTGAGATGCCGCCGAAGATGGCACCCACAAATGCTCCCGGCAGGACGACGAGCCCGGTCGTCTTGGTCTGATCGATCGACGGGATGAGGGCGTCGCGCACGGCGCGGCGCGCGAGCGCGATGGTGGACTGGCGAGGCGTGGCCCCGATGGCGAGCCAGCCCTCGACCTCGTCCCAGTGGTCATCAAGCAGACCCCTGAACTGCCGACCGGTCAGCGTTGCGACGCTCATCGCGTTGCCGATGACGATCGCCCCGATCGCCAGCGCATAGCGGGGTGTGAACTCGAGCGCATGCACACCGAACACGACGACTGCGGCCGTGAGCACTCCCGTCGCGATCGACATCGCCATCATGAGCGCATGTGCGCGCGACCACCCCACGCGTCCGGTGGCCACGGCGCTCGCGACCCCGAACATGACGAGCAGAGCTGCCGCGATCCATATCGGGCTGGAGATGATCCCCGTGAGGATCACGCTGATAACCGCGAGTTGTGCCGCGCCCCGGGCGATGGCCACGGCCGGTTCCCACGAGCGCACGACGCCGAACCCCGCGAGCACCGCGACGGTGATCGCGGCGAGCACACCGACGCCGATCAGCGTCGGCGTCAGATCCGTCCACACCGTCACAGCCGGAGCCTATCGACCGCCTAAGGCTCGCGAGTTGTCTTAGAGGCATCTGAGACGGAGATCCGTACGGTCCGACGCATGACGCAGAACATGACGATGGATGCCACGGCGCCCGGCGCCCGACGCGAGATGCTCAGCAAGGTCCCGGAGATCACACTGTGGTTCTGGATCATCAAGATCCTGTGCACGACGGTGGGGGAAAGCTTCGCGGACTGGATCAACATGACCCTCGGGGTGGGGCTGGAGATGACCTCCGTCCTCTTCACCATCGTGCTCGCCGCGGTGCTCGCATGGCAGCTGGCGCTGCGGCGGTACGCGCCCTTCGTCTACTGGCTGACGGTCGTTGTGGTGAGCGTGACGGGCACCCTGTACACGGACATCCTCACCGACGAGCTCGGCGTCCCTCTCGCGCTGAGCACGACGGTCTTCGCGGTGATCCTGGCCGTGGTGTTCGGCGTCTGGTGGGCGCGGGAGAGGACGCTCTCGATCCACAGCATCACGACGACTCCGCGCGAGCTCTTCTACTGGCTCGCGATCCTCGTCACCTTCGCTCTCGGCACGGCATCCGGCGACTGGATCCTCGAACTCACCGGATGGAGCCCGGGAGTATCGGTCCTGCTGCCCGCGGGGCTCATCGTCTCGGTCGTGATCGGCTGGCGGCTGGGCGCGAGTACCGTGCTCTCGTTCTGGCTCGCCTACATCCTCACCCGTCCCCTGGGCGCGAACCTCGGCGACTGGATGGGCTTCCCTCCCGACCAGGGCGGCATCGGCCTTGGCGTCGCGCTGACGAGCCTCATCTTCCTGACCGCCATCCTCGCGACGGTCATCTGGCTCACGGTGACCCGCCGCGACGTGATCGGCGCTCGTGAGGCCGACTCCCCCGCAGAGACGGTCGTGGTGGCCGATCCGCGCCGGGAGCGCCTGATGGTCGGCTACTACGTCGTGATCGCGCTGCTGACGGCGGGCCTGCTCGTGTGGGCGTCGGCGCAGCCGCACAGCACCGCGGCGGCAAGCGAAGAGGGCTCAGCCTCGACCGCGACCCTCGCACCCGGCCAGTCTGCGACGGCGAACTTCCCAGCCTCCGAGGTCGCGGGCTTCCGCACGATCGCGCGCGACACTCGCGCGTTCGTCGCGGCGGGAGATCAGGGCGGAGCGACGACCCGAGTGAAGGATCTCGAGACCGCGTGGGACGATGCCCAGTCAGCGCTCGAACCCCTCGATCCGACCGCGTGGGCGGTGCTCGACGGGCAGATCGATGCGGCGCTCACGGCGGTGCGGGCAGCATCGCCCGATCCGGCGGCTGAGACGGACGCCCTCGACACCCTGCTCGCTTCTCTCGACTGACGAGCCGAACCTGCTGAGACAAGGCGGGCGGTAGATGCCTCGGCACCCACCGCCCGCTCAGTACGTCGAGGCGTCAGTTCCCGTCGGTCGACGGGCCGTCGTCGTTCGTCTCCACGTCGGTGTCCGCCGCGCCGTTGTCGTCGGCGGTCTCGGTGTCGGCATCTGCCGCGCCGTTGTCGTCGGCGGTCTCGGTGTCGGCATCTGCGGCACCGTTGTCGTCGTTGGTCTCGACGTCGGTGTCGGCCGCGCCGTTGTCGTCGGCGGTCTCGACGTCCGTGGTGGACGTCGACGTGGCCGGCCGCTGCGGCGCGGCGTTCGCGGGCAGGGCGAGCGCGAGGCCGCCGAGCCCGAGCGCGAGGGCCGCGGCGGCGCCGCCGGCACTCACGATCAGAGTCTTCTTCGTGACAGGCATGTCATCTCCATTCCCGGGGGCGGAGTTCGCTCCCGAGCTCCCACGCTGCGCGACGGGCTCTCAGGACCCGCGAAGAATCGTGCCGCGGCAGCGCGCCGTGGCCCCATCGATGGAGAGTGTGCGAATTCTGAGCGCGTTCTTAGAGGCGCACAGTGAGTCTGGTCGGATGTCTTCTCCGACGCCGCGCCGAACTCTCTGGATCGCACTGATCGCAGGGGTCGCCATGTTCGCGTCGGCGATGCTGGCCGGCCTGCTGATCGTCGCCGCGCCGACGTGGTCCGCGAACGAGCTGCAGATCGTGGCCTGGGTGCATGCGGCATCGAACACCTTCCTCGACGTGGTCGCCACCACGATCAACACGGTGTTCGGGCCTCGTGGCGCGCCGCTGGTCGGTGTGATCGCGGCCGTGTGGGTACTGCTGCTGCGACGCTCGTGGCGCGCCGCGCTGAGATTCGCCGTGGTGCTCGCCGTGCCGTGGGCGGCCGCGGAGGTGCTGAAGGTGATCGTGCAGCGACCCCGCCCCGATCCTGCGCTCCTGCAGCCGTTGATCGTCCCGGACCCGGCGACGTTCAGCTACCCCAGCGGGCACACGGCTTTCGCTGCCGCACTCTGCTGCGCTGTCCTGTTCCTGTTCGTGCGTCGCCGCCAGGCACTCGCGGTGACGGTGGGCGCAGCGGTCGTCCTGCTCACCGCGTGGTCGCGCGTATATCTCGGGGTGCACTATCCCACCGACGTCCTCGCATCGATGCTGGTGGTCCCGCCTATCGCCTTCCTCGCGCTCTGCCTCACCTCGAGCGCGCGCTGGTTCGGCGCCCCGACGGCGAGAGAAGAGGAAGGCGCACAGGACCAGAACCATCACCCTCAGGCCAGGCGGCGTTCGGGGTCGTAGCGTCGGATGGGGCGATTCTTAGCCCCATCTCAGAGACGGACCGTCAAGATGTCGGCAGGAGGTGGTCACGACGGACGTGCGACCCAGACTGATGCTCGCCGAGGACGACACACAGCTCGGCCCCATCATGGTGCGCGTGCTGGAGGAGGTGTACGACGTCACCCTCATCTCCGATGGGGGTGAGGCGCTCGAGAGCGCACAGGAAGAGTCCTTCGACGTGCTGATCGTCGATCGGCGCCTGCCTACCCTCGACGGCGTCTCGATCGTGGAGAACCTGCGACGCAGCGGCGTGCCGACCCCGACACTCATCCTCACGTCACTCGGCACTGTGCAAGACAAGGTGCGGGGGCTGGATGCCGGGGCCAACGACTATCTCGTGAAGCCGTTCGAGTTCGAAGAGCTGTTCGCGCGCCTGCGCGCCATCCGCCGGGTCGCCGAAGGTGAGGGACCGTTCGTGCGCATCGGCCCCTGGGAGTTCTACCCTGAGTCCCGAGCCGTGTACTCGCCCTACGACGGGCGCACGATCCTCACCGAGAGGGAGACCGATGTGCTGCGCCTGCTGGCGGTGAATCCGCAGAAGACCTTCACCCGCGAACAGATTCTGCGCGCGGTCTTCGACGCGACCGACACCCCCGGCGCCGTCGACACCTACGTGCACTATCTGCGTCGCAAGACCGACCCCGACATCGTGACCACGGTGCGCGGTCGCGGGTATCGGCTGGGCATGCTGTGACCCGGACCCCACGGCGCGGCGACGCCGACGCGCTGCTGGTGCGCCGCACCGCGATCCGCGTCGGCGTCTGGATCACCGTCGCCGTCACCCTGCTCGTGCTCATCGTGCTGGCGGTCGCGGTGTCGTTCGTGTTCGGGCAGATCCCGTTGTCCGACCTGTTCGACAGCAACCGTCACGAAGAGGCAGTCGACGTCGGAGGCCTTGACATCATCGTCGGCGCGATCGTGCTCGGCATCCTCGCCATCGTCCTCGCCGGAACGCTGGGACTGCTCGCGACCCGTCGCGCCGTCGCGCCGCTCGTGGATGCACTCGGCCGTCAGCGGCGGTTCGTGGCGGATGCCTCACACGAACTAAGGACGCCCCTCGCGATCCTCGACGCGCGACTGCAGCTGCTGCAGCGCGCGATGGCGGCCGACGACCCTCACCAGAGTCTCGTGAGCGAGTTGCGCGACGACTCCCGCAACGTGGTCAACGTCGTCTCCGACCTCCTCGACTCCGTCGACGTCACTGCAGCCGGTACGGCCAGCGCCGTGATGCTCGCTCCTGTGGTCGCCGAGGCGGTGGGATCCATGCGCATCCTCGCGGCCGAGCGGCAGGTGCTCGTCGAGAGCGAGACCTCGGATCCCGGTCTGCAAGCGCTCATTCCCGAGGCGAGCCTGCATCGCGCGCTCGTCGCGTTGGTCGACAACGCGGTGAAGCACTCACCCCCGGGTGCGGTCGTCGCGGTGACCACGGGCATCGAGCGCGGGCAGGCCGCGATCGCCGTCACCGATCATGGCGCGGGGATCCAGGGCATCCATCCCGACCGAGTCTTCGATCGGTTCGCCCGATCGTCGCTCGCCGTCGACGGCGGGGGTGGTGGCAACACTGGCTTCGGCATCGGACTCAGCCTCGTGCAGGACACGGTCGGCCGGTTCGGCGGAACGGTGGAGGTCACCGAGACCTCCGGAGCCGGCACGACGATGACGATGCGACTGCCCCGCCCGCGACGATAGCTCCGGTTCAGGGCCGCTCGAAAAGGACGATCGTGGAGCGGTGGCCCCGGACCCCTCCTGCCCACCGCTACCTACCCGCCCCGAAGCCGGCGATGCCCGGCGGGCGGTGGTCCAGCGTGCGCTGTACGACTGCGCACGCACGTGCCGGCGCACGGCGGATCGAGTGCCCGTATACCCAGCCCGATTTCATGCCCGATGAGGGCTGGCTGTTCGATCGCGACGGAGGCGCGCGAATCTCGCGAAATCGGAGCTGGCCAGACGGATCAGACGCAGAGCGGGCCCGATCGGACAGGGGCCGTGCCTGGAAACACGAAAACCCGCGGAGATCCGCGGGTTTTCGATAAGCACTGTCTCAACACAGTGTGCGCCCGAAGGGACTCGAACCCCTAACCTTCTGATCCGTAGTCAGATGCTCTATCCATTGAGCTACGGGCGCCCAGCCGACTCTCGAAGGCCAGCGACCAGCTTACATGAGGCCCCGGCATCCTTCTAATCGAGGGTGCGTGGGAGTGATCTCGGTACACGACCGCTGCGCGGTCGCACTCGATCACCGACGCGGTGGTTGAGGGTGATCTCGGTACGCGACCGCTGCGCGGTCGCACTCGATCGGCGATCGAGCGGGACCGGGTCCGCGGTCGCGCGGGACTGCAGCCGCGGAGCGGGGCGGGGCTACTCGAGCTCGTCGAGGAGCTCGGGCGTCTCGGACCGACCCGCGACGGGGCCCGGCTCGACGCCCTCCGCGCGAAGCTCGCGCTGTTTGGCGACGCTGCGGCGATGGGCGCGGAGCTTGGGCAGGTCGACGAGGCGGAGCGCCTGCATCCGCGCCGTCCGCATGCGGTCGTAGTCGGGCTCGAGATCGGGGCGCGCGGCTTCGATGCGCAGGGCGGTGTCGATGTTGTTCGCCACTTCCGACCAGGCCGCGTCGCGCGCGTCGGCGATGAGCTTGCGCAGCTCCTCCTCATCGTCGGCGCGCGCCCGCAGCTCGGCCGCGACGTGCAGCGACTGCTTCTGCCGACGACGGAGGTTGCGCACATCGCGCGACCGGTAGTCGTGGGTGCCGCCGGACTCGGTGTGCCGGCGGCGGGCGGCCTTGCGTTCGGCCTCGGCGCGCGCGGCGTCGTCTTCGGCTTCGGTGGCGAGGGTCAGCAGGGCGTCCCGCGCATCGGGGACGAATCGGTCGGGCTCGAAGTCTTCGCCCTCGGCGAGGATGTGCACCAGGATGCTGTTCTTCAGGCTCAGCCGTGTGGCGGCCGAGGCGATGTACAGCCCCTCCGCGACCACATCGCGGGTTCGCACCCGCTTGCGCTTGCCGGCCACGTCATCCTCCGCCCTCGATCCTAGGCAACGGAGGTGCTCGGAATCGACGGACGGGACAGAACAAATGAGGTCGGCCGGGGAAAGGATGGCGCCCGGTCAGCTCCCGAGCTTCGCGACGATCGACTCGATCCGGCGGGCGCGGGTCTCGGGGGCCTTGGCCGAACCCACGGCGGTGACGTGCGCTTTCCGCGCGCTCGGAGAGAGCGCGTCGAACGCTCCGGTCGCCCCCGCGGCGGCGAGTGCCTCAGCGAGGTCGGTCGGCACCTCGACGGTGCGCGGCGCCGCGTCGAGCTCGATGTCGACGACGAGTGCGTCACCGCCCGCGATGCCGGACTCGGCACGCCTGTCGGCGCTGAAAGGGATGAGGGACCTCCCCGCCATGACGCCGACGGTGGAGCGGTAGGCGTAGCCGTTGACCTCGACG
>JACEFY010000060.1 GCA_016807485.1 Stenotrophomonas maltophilia
CTCTGCTCTGCGGGCGCCCACGGATTCGGGTGGCGCCACGGCACCCCTCGCCCAGTTGCAGGGGTGCCGTGGCGCCACCTCTTTCCACCCCGTCCTGAGAAGGTGGCCGCAACGCACGTCTCGCCTGGGCCGAGGGGTGCGGGAGCGCCACCCCTTATCCATCCGGGCGCCGGCGCGAGAGCGCCACAGCTCTCTCCCCAGGGGCGCTCTCGCGCGAGTTGTGCACAAACCGCGTCATCGCGGGTCGGGGATGCCGTGGCATCCACCACAGTCGGAGAATGGGCATCGCTCCCCTCCCCCTCGACCCCAGACTCGGCGACTCGTTCGCCGTGAGTGCCGCGCGCGCCGTGGGTCACGGGCGCGTCCGGATGCGGGCCCGCGACCTCGAGGCGCCGTATCGCGGCGTGCGCCGACGCGTGGCGCCGCCGGCCGATCTCCCGGTCGACGACGACAGTCCGCTCGCGCATGATCGGGCCGAGCGGATGCGGGTGCTCCGTGACGCGCAGGCCTACGTCCAGGTCGCCCCCGGGCACGTGTTCTTCGTCGGGCGCACCGCCGCGGTGATCTGGGGACTTCCGTGTGGGCACGACGCCGTGCTCCACGTCGGCGTGCAGGATCCGCATCGCGCGCCGCGACGCGTCGGCATCCGGGGCACGAACGTCGCGGCGCACCTGGTCTCGCTGCGCGAGAACGAGGGGCTGCGAGTGAGCAGTCCCGCGTCGACGTGGGCGATGCTCGGCGGGGAGCTCACCCACCGCGAACTGGTGGTGCTCGGCGACGCGATCGTGCGCATCCCCGCGACCGTCACGGGCGACCCGAACCCGAGCGACAGCTTGCGACCCGCGAGCAGCTGGCCGCTGCCGCGGCCTGTCGGGGCAGACGTCACCGGGGTCGCCTCCTGTCTGCGCTCGCGGATGTCCGGGTGGGCAGCATGTCGGTGCTCGAGACCGACTTCCGGCTGGGAGCGCAGGGCGCGGGGCTGCCCGAACCGCGCCTCGACGTGGAGGTGCGCGGCGCCGGCGGGCGGCTGCTCGGCATCGCCGACGCGGTCTATGAGGCGCAGCGCACGATCGTCGAGGTGGAGGGCGATCACCACCGCACGAGCCGCGCGCAGTGGGAGCGCGACCTGCAGAAGCACGCCGCCTATCTCGCCGCGGGGTGGCAGGTGTTGCGGCTCACGGGCGCGCACATCCGCACGGGGCGGGCACCGGCGATGGTCGCGGCCGTGCTGCGCCGCGGGGGCCTGAGCGGCTGAGGACCCACGAGTGGGGCAGAGGTGACGTGAATGCACCCTGAGGCATCGCAAAGCGTGCGCGAGCGCCATCCACTTCCATGGACCCATCCTCAGCGAGAAGGTGTCGCCAAGGCACACCTCGGAGCCCCTGAGGCGTGCGCGAGCGCCATCCACTTCCTTGCGCGCGAAGAGAGGTGGCGCGAATCCAACCCTGAGCCTTCGCGAGGGGTGCGCAAGCGCCACCCAGTCTCACCAACTTCGCTCCCACGGAGAAGGTGGCGCCTGAGCACACCTCGGAGTCCCTGAGGCGTGAACGAGCGCCACCCCCTTCACGAGGCGCGAAACGAGGTGGCGCGAATGCACCCCTGAGGCGCCGCGAGGGGTGCGCGAGCGCCATCCACTTCACAAGCTGTGAGAAGAGGCGGCGCTCAGTAGCCCGCGAAGGCGTCCGTCGTGAGGCCCCGGGCCTTCTCGAGCGCGGGAGCGAGGTCGGCGATCAAGCCCGGAGGGCCCGAGATGTAGGCGTGGCGCTCGGCAAGGTCGGGCACCACGCGGTGCAAGCCCTCGGCATCCAGGCGCACGCCCTCGGCCCAGCGCCAGTGCGCGGGGAGGTCGGCCGGCTCGTCGCGGGTGAAGACGATGACGGGGATGCCGGCCTGCTCGAGGTCGTCGCGGAAGGCGAGCTCCTCGGCGCCCGAGGCGACGTAGACGAACACGACGTCGCGCGCACCGCCGGAGAGGCGCAGGTGGCGCAACTGCGACACGAACGGCGTCACCCCGATGCCCGCCGCCACGAGAAGGACGGGGGTCTCCGCGCTCCGGGGCAACACGAAGTCGCCCCAGATGCCCGACACCGACAGTTCGCGCCCGGGCTCGACCGCGGCGAGCGCCTGCTTGTACGTCGACTGCGAGCCGCGCCGCATCGCGATCTTCACGACCGGCAGCTCTTCGGGCGCTGAGACGATGCTGAACTCACGGCGCGTGCCGCGGGCATCGGCGTGCGCGTGCGGCACTTCGAGCTCGAGGTACTGGCCCGCCTCGAACCGCAGCATCCGGCTCGCGCGGAAGGCGAGCTCCTCGACGTGGGGCGTGAGGGACGCACGCTCGAGGAACGTCAGCTGCAGGCGCGCCCGTGTCGCAGAGGCGAAGGCGAAGGCGACGATGTTGCCGATGACGACCGCCGCCTCCGGCCCGAGCGTCAGCGACCCGATCGTGAGCGGTGCTCCGGCGAGGATGCCGACGACCACCGCGACGATGTACTGCTGCCAGCGCCGCGGGGGCTGGGTCAGCGGCTCGGAGAACATGAACGCGGCCAGGAAGAAGAACGGCGACGACCACAGCACGGTCGACAGCACGGTGCCCGCGTCGACGGCGACGCCCGCCCCCGAGTAGGCCAACGCGACGCGCACGAGGTTCACCGGGAGCGCGATCACGAGGAAGAGCAGCACCGGGCGGAGCTTGTCGGCGCGCGCGACCACGAGGAAGCCGAGGACGATCACGGGCACGGCGAGCGCGGGAGCCCCCACCCACCAACCTGCAGCTCCGAGCGCGTAGGCACCGCTGGCGACCGTGACGACCGACAGGGCGGTCGCCCCGAATGCGGCGGGATTGAGGATGTGGCGGCCGCGCCACGCGATGACGTACTTGGATGCCGAGGCCAGCGCTCCCGCGAGCGCGACACCCGCGAGGCCGAGCGGGTCGGTCGTGGGGTACAGCACGAAGAGCAGGATCCCCGCGGTGATGAGCGACGACTCGATGCGCCACGCACGTCGGGTGAGGCGTTGGCCGAGCGCGTCGACCGCCACGCACACGACGCCCAGCAGCACGACCGTCGCGAGGAGCGCCGGCGCGGACGGTGCGACCTGGTCGAAGAGCGCGAGTACGAGCGAGAGGAGGGTCAGCACCCCGAGGGCGACCAGCACGAGCCGGTACATCGACACGCGGCCGACGACGGAGAGGAGCCGGTTCCACGCGGTGGTCACCGGAGCGGTCAGACGATTCATCACGATCCAAACTATCGCTGAACGGCCGGCGGCTGCCGGACGAAGAGGTCGGCGGGACACCCGGGCGACCACTCCACCCGGCCGTCCGACAGCATCCGCACCCACTCGACTCCCGCGGCGTGGGCGAACTCCGCGCCGCCGTCGAAGAACAGCGCGGTCGCGGCGGCGTCGGCCACCATGGCGGTCGGCGCGGCGGCCCACGTGGCCACGACGGTGCGCACGGGCTCCCCCGTCCGGGCGTCGAGCACGTGGTGGAGACCGTCGCCCCAGGCCCGACGGTTCGTGGCGGACGCGCACAGCGCGCCGCCGCGGACCTCCCACACCCCGATCGCCTTCGAACCGTCGAAGGGACGCTCGAGCGCGATGCGCTCGTGAGCGCGGCGCACGAGGATGTCACCGCCGGCATCCACCACGACCGGCCCCTCGCCGAGCTCCGCCGCGACGAGATCGACGAGACGCCCCTTGCCGAGCGCACCGACATCGATGAGCGCCGGAGCGTCCAGACGCAGGTGTCCGCCCTGCCAGGTCAAGAGATCACGCCACCCGCCGGGGGCGGCCCGCGCGCCGGCGTCGACGAGGGAATAGGTGCTGTCGTAGCCGCGCCGGGCGAGGCTCTCGCCGACGAGCGGGTTGACCGCACCGCTCGTCGCCGCCGACAGCGCGACGTAGGTGTCGAGCATGGCGGCGGCATCCGGGGGCGCCGCGTCCTCGCCCCCCTCCGCCAGCGCCGTGACGAGCGAATCGGGCCGGAACCGCGACCAGGCGCGGTCGAACGCGTCGATGACCGCCCGCACCCGATCGCGCCGGGTCTCATCGAGCGGATGCTCCGTCACGATCTGCCAGCGGGTGCCGATCGCGTCGAACTCCCACGGGCCGGCGGAGGTCATGCGGCCGCGTCGGCCTTGATCTTCTCGAGCGCGTCGTTGAACCCACCGCTCGTGAGCGACGACCCGGCGACGCGGCTGACCGACAGCGAGTCGATCTCCTTGCCGACGACCTCATCGCTGATCCCGCCGATGAACGCCTCCTGGTACTGCCGCGACTGCGGGCTGGCCGCGTCGCCGGTGACCTCGACGGCGGTCACGATGTCGTCGGCGAGCGTGATGGTCACCGAGACGGTCTCCGACACCCCGCCACCGTCGACGTAGGTGCCGTCCTCGGTGTAGGTGCCGTCGGCGTAGGCCCCCGTCGCGGCCGAGCCGGTGCTGCCCGTCGCCTCCGGAGCCGTGGACGTGGTGGGGGTCGCCGCGGGCGTGGTCCCGGCCTCGCCCTCGTCGGCGCCGGCCGTGGTGGAGCAGCCGGCGAGCGCGACGATGCCGAGGACGGATGCGGCCGCCGCCGCGGTGCGCAGCGAGCGGTGCGTGGGGACGGCAGTGGTGCGGATCATGATGGTCCTCCTTCTGGGGTTCCCGTGTGGCCGGATGTCCACCTGGTCATTTCACCCTAGGGCGACGTCACTCTCCGCCGGGTCGCAGAATCCTATGCATCCCCGTTGAAAGTCCGCTCATTGCGCTCGACGGCGGCGCGCGGCCTTCACCACCTCGACGACGACGAAGATGACGACCGAGAACGCGATCGGGAGGAGCCATCCGACGAGATCGAGCGGCTCCGACCCGAACAGGGCGTTCATGAACGGGACGTACGTGAAGATGAGCTGCAGAACGAGCAGCGCCCCGGCCGACCACCAGATGACGGGGTTCCCTCGGAACACCGCGGTGGTGAAGCTGGATCGGCTGAGGAACCGGCAGTTGAAGAGGAAGGCCAGCTGCCCGAGCGCGAGCATCGTGACCGCTTCGGTGCGCGCCACCTCGATGTCGCCGCGGACAGCGAGCGAGATGGCGAAGACCGCGAGCGTCGCCCCGCCGATGAGCAGCGACACGAGCAGCACGAACAGCAGTTCGCGTCCCGCGATGATCGACCCGCCGGCGGCGCGCGGCTTGCGGTTCATGATGCCCCGCTCGGCCGGCTCGTAGGCGAGCGCGAGCGACAGCGTGACGGCGGTCACCATGTTGACCCACAGCACCTGCACGGGGGTGAGGGGCAGGGTGAGTCCGAAGACGACCGCCACGAGGATGACGAGCGACTGGGCGCCGTTGGTGGGAAGGAGGAAGACGACCGATTTCCGCAGGTTGTCGTAGATGCGCCGCCCCTCGGCGATCGCACTGCGGATCGTGGCGAAATTGTCGTCGGCGAGGACGATCTCGGCGGCCTCCTTCGTGGCCTCGGTGCCTTTGATCCCCATCGCGATGCCGACGTCGGCGCGGGTGAGCGCGGGCGCGTCGTTGACGCCGTCGCCCGTCATCGCGACGACCTCGCCGTGCGACTGCAGGGCGCGGACGATGCGGATCTTGTGCTCGGGGCTCGTGCGGGCGTACACGTCGACGTCCTGCACGACCGCCTTCAGCTGCTCCTGGCTGAGCGCCTCCAGCTCGCCGCCGGTGAGCACGCGCACGTCGTCGCCGGCATCCCCCGGCGGGATGAGGCCCATCTCGCGGCCGATCGCGACGGCGGTGCCGGCGTGGTCGCCGGTGATCATCTTCACGCGGATGCCGGCGGCGTGGCAGTCGGCGATGGCGGTGATCGCCTCCGGGCGCGGCGGGTCGACGATGCCCCAGAGGCCGAGGAACTCGAGGTCGTCGAGGTCGTCGATCGTGACGCCGTCGCCGCGGGTCGGCTTGCGGGCCGCCGCGAGCACGCGCAGGCCCTGGGAACTGAGCTCGTCGATCGCCTGCTCCCAGAACACGCGGTCGAGCGGCTCCGCGCCCGCCGCGCCGCGCTGCGTGAGCGCACGGTCGAGCAGGCGGTCGGGCGCACCCTTCACGAGGATCGCCCGCGAGCCGTCGGGGGCTTCGTTGAGGGTCGCCATGAACTTGTTCTCGGAGTCGAACGGCACGACACCGACCCGCCGGGCGCCGTCGCCCGATCCGCCGCCTTTCATCGCGACGACTTTCAGGGCCCCCTCGGTGGGCGCGCCCGCGAGCGACCAGCGACCCGCGTCGCCGGGGGTGATGTGCGCGTCGTTGCAGAGGTCGGCGACCGCGAGCACCGCCGCGAGGTCGCGACCGCCGGCGGGGGTGATCGCGCCGGCGGGCTCGTAGCCGAGGCCCGACACCTCGTACCGGGCGAGCGGGGTGATGATCGAGCGGACGGTCATCTCGTTCTTGGTGAGCGTCCCGGTCTTGTCGGAGCAGACGGTGGTCACCGAGCCGAGCGCCTCGACGGCGGGCAGCTTGCGGGTGATGGCGTTGCGCCGCGCCATCTGCTGCACGCCGATCGCGAGCGTGATCGTCACGAGCGCCGGAAGCCCTTCCGGGATCGCCGCGACGGCGAAGCCGATGGTCGCCGAGATGAGCTCGGGGAACGGCATGGCGTGGAGGTACCGACCGATGATCATCATGACGAGCGCCATCCCGAGGATGACCAGGGTCAGCACCTTGCCGAACGAGTCGAGCTGTTTCGTCAGCGGCGTCGCGAGGCTCCCCGCCTCGCCCACGAGCGCCTGGATCTTGCCGATCTCGGTGCTCGCCCCGGTACCGGTGACGATGCCGCGGCCCTGACCGGCTGAGACGATCGTGCCCGAGAACGCCATCGACGTGCGGTCGCCGACGCCGGCATCCGCCGGCACCGCGTCGAGGTTCTTCGACGACGGCACCGACTCACCCGTGAGCGCCGCCTCGTCGATGCGCAGCTGCGTGGCCGCCGCCAGGCGCACGTCGGCGGGCACCTTGTCGCCCGGCATGAGGCGCACGAGGTCGCCCGGCACGAGATCGGCCGCCGCGATCGTCGTCCACGCGCCGTCGCGCCGTACCGTGGCGTCGGCGGAGAGCATGCCGCGGATGCCGGCGAGCGCTTTCTCCGCGCGGCCCTCCTGCACGTACCCGATGACGGCGTTGATGACGGCGACCGTGACGATGACCCAGAAGTCGAGCCAGTCGCCCATGACGGCCTTGATCGCCGCGGCTCCGAGCAGGATGAAGATCAGGGTGTCGTTGAAGTGGCCGAGGAACCGCAGCCATGCGGGCGTGCGCTTCGCCTCCGGCAGGAGGTTGGGCCCGGCGACCGCGAGGCGCGCCGCCGCGTCGGCGCCGGACAGGCCCCGGTCGCCGGTGCGCAGCTCGCGCTCGACCTCATCGACCGTGAGCGCGAACGAGCGCGCGATCGTGAGATCCGCGTCGGTGACGTGTTCGGATGCAGGTGCGGCCATGGCGCGATCCTACGCGCGCGCCCCACTCCGCCCGCGGAGATGACGCCGGGCTTTTCAGGCTTCGCCGTCGAACATGCTCGTGACCGAGCCGTCCTCGAAGACTTCCTTGATGGCGCGGGCCAGCAGCGGCGCGATCGGGAGGATCGTGAGCCCCGGGAACCGCTTCTCGTCCGGCAGCGGCACGGTGTCGGTGACGACGACCTCGTCGATCGAGGGATCCTGCAGGCGCGTCGACGCGGGGTCGCTGAAGATCGCGTGCGTCGCCGCGACGATGACCCGCTCGGCGCCCGAGGCCTTCAGCGCCTGCGCGGCCTTCACGATCGTGCCCCCGGTGTCGATCATGTCGTCGACGAGCAGGCACACGCGGCCGTCGACGTGACCGACGATCTCGTTGACGGTGACCTGGTTGGCCACGTTCGGGTCGCGGCGTTTGTGGATGATGGCCAGCGGCGCGTCGAGACTGTCCGACCACTGGTCTGCCACACGCACACGGCCGGTGTCGGGCGAGACGACCGTGAGCTTCGCGCGGTCTTCCGGCGACAGGCTCTTCTGGAAGTAGTCCAGCAGGACCGGCTTGGCGAACAGGTGGTCGACGGGACCGTCGAAGAATCCCTGGATCTGCGCGGCGTGCAGGTCGACGCTCATGATGCGATCGGCGCCGGCGGTCTTCAGGAGGTCGGCGACCAGACGGGCGCTGATGGGTTCACGCCCGCGGCCCTTCTTGTCCTGCCGCGAATACGGGTAGTACGGCGCGACGACGGTGATGCGCTTGGCGGACGCGCGCTTGGCGGCATCCAGCATGATGAGCAGCTCCATGAGCCACTCGTTGACCGGCGGGCCGAACGACTGGATGATGAACGCGTCGCACCCGCGGATCGACACCTCGAACCGCGTGAGGATCTCCCCCGAGGCGAACGTGCGGTGCTCGGTGGGGACGAGCTCCATCTCGAGGGCCGCCGCGACGTCGCGCGAGAGGTCGGGGTGCGAACTGCCGCTGGCGATGACCAGACGCTTCTTCGTCTTGGCGACGAGTCCCGGCGCGATCCCGCGCTCGACGTCCAGGTCAACCTTGTGCTTCTTGCGCCCCATCGTCCGCTTCCTGTGCGGACCGGGCGCGGGCGGCAGCTGCTGCCGCACCCGTCCCCGGTCGGTGATTCTCGACCCACCCCTCGACGTTGCGCTGAGGGGCCACGCTGAGCGCGAGTGCACCGGCCGGCACGTCCTTGCGGATCACCGCTCCGGCGCCGGTCTTCGCGCCCTCCCCTACCCTAACGGGAGCGACGAACACGTTGTGCGACCCGGCGTGCACCTCGTCGCCGATCTCGGTGCGGTGCTTGGCGATGTCGTCGTAGTTGGCGGTGATCGCGCCGGCCCCGAGGTTGACGTGACGGCCGATCGTGGTGTCGCCGATGTAGGAGAGGTGCGGCACCTTGCTGCCCTCGCCGATCGTGGCGTTCTTCGTCTCGACGAACGTGCCGATCTTGCCGTCGGCAGCCAGCTCCGTGCCCGGGCGGACGTACGCGAAGGGGCCGACGGTGGTGTCGGGTCCGAAGACGGCGAGCGTGGCATCCGACCGGCGGATGACGGCGCGCTCGCCCACCTCGCAGTCCGACAGCGTCGTGTCGGGCCCGACGACCGCGCCCGCCGCGATCGTGGTCGCGCGAAGGATGTGCGTGTTCGGCAGCACGGTGACGTCGGGGGCGAGCTCGGCGGTCACGTCGATCCAGGTGGTGGCCGGGTCCTGGATCGTCGCGCCCTCGAGCTGCCAGCGACGCACGGTGCGGGCGTTGAGGAGCCTGCCGACCTCCGCCAGCTGTACCCGGTCGTTGACCCCCATCGTGAGGGCGACGTCGGAGGTGACCGATGCGGTGACCTCGAGCGCATCGGCGCGGAGGAGCGCGATGACGTCGGTGAGATACTTCTCGCCCTGCGCGTTGGCGACGCCGACCCGCGCGAGGCGGGGGGGCCGCCCGGGGGGGCGGGAGAAGGAGGA
>JACEFY010000529.1 GCA_016807485.1 Stenotrophomonas maltophilia
CCGACGACCCGCTCCGCGGCGTGCGCGACCGCGGCCCGGCGGCGCTCGCGGCCGTGCGCGCGGCCGTCGCGGTGGGCGACATCGCCCGCGCCGAGACGCTCCTGCGCCGCCAGCAGATTCCCTGGGTGCAGGCCTACCTCCCCCTCGGCTGGATCGACGTCGAGGTCGTGCCCGAGGACGGGGCGCCCGCGGGAAGCGAGGCCGACTACACCCGCGCGCTCGACCTCACCACCGGCATCGCGACGCATACGTACCGCCGCGGCGACACCGCCGTGCGCCACGAGACCTGGGCCGACCGGGTGACGGGGGCGATCGTCCACCGGGTGGAGGCCGATCGTCCCATCGTCCTCCGCGTGCGGCCGGGGAGCGACCTGCGTCCGCACGGGGAGCCGGAGGGCACCGCCGACGGCGTGCGCACACGATGGATGCTGCCGATCGACGTCGCGCCCGGGCACGAGCGCCCGCCCGAGCCCGTGCGCTACGACCCCGAGTCGGGCAGGGTCGGCACGGTCACGATCGCGGCATCCACTGTCGCGGGCGTCGAGGGCACGGAGATCGTCACCGCGCCGGCGGCCTCCCACCTGCTCGTCGTCGCCACCGCCACGACGCCGGACGTGCCCGGTGTCGACGCGCGAGAGGTCGCGCTCGATGCCCGCGCCGATGCCGATGCCCTCCGAGCGGCGCACGTCGCACGGCACCGCGAGCAGTACCTCCGCTGCACGCTGGAGCTCGGGGCGGTCGAGGATGCCGCCGACGCCGCCGCGCGCACGACCGACGAGCGCCTCCTGCGCCCACAGGAGCGCGACGACCCGGGCTTCGCGGCGCTGCTGTTCCACTACGGGCGCTACCTGCTGATGAGCGCCTCGCAGCCCGGGGGTCTGCCCCTCACGCTGCAGGGCCTCTGGAACGCGGAGCTCCCGGGGCCCTGGTCGAGTGCCTACACGACGAACATCAATCTGCAGATGGCCTACTGGGCCGCCGAGACCACCGGCCTGCCGGAGTGCCACGAACCGCTCCTGCGCTTCGTCCGCCGCGTCTCCGAGACCACCGGGCGGGCGGTCGCAGGGGGGCTCTACGGCGCCGCGGGCTGGACCCTGCACCACAATTCCGACGCATGGGGCAGCGCCGCCCCCGTC
>JACEFY010000530.1 GCA_016807485.1 Stenotrophomonas maltophilia
GCATCCACCCCCGCCGCGGCGTTCTTGAGCGTCATCGCGGCCGACAGGCGGAGGGCGTCGCCGAGGGCGTCGGACCAGTGCGGGTAGGTCCACAGGCGCGCGCCGCCGAGGGCGGGGCCGAGGGCGGAGGAATGCAGCGCGACGATGATGACCAGGCCGCTGCGGCGACCCGTGATCACCTCCACGCGTTCGTGGGAGAAATCGGGCAGGGGCAGGGTGTGCGTCATCGCGTCCTCTTTCGGCTGGCCTTGTGGGCTGTGCTCGGCGGGCGCCGCGGCGTTGCGGCGTCCGCTTCCATTGTGCCCGACACCGGGGAGCGGCGCGCAGGGTGTCGAAAGTAGGGCGGATCGCGCGGCGAGGCCTCGGATGGGGGTCGACAGCGCAATCCGCCCTGCTTTTCGCGCAGTGGTCGGAGCGAATCGCACCTGCCTTCCGTCCCGCTCATCATGTGCGTCCGCGGCTGGATAGGCTCGACGCCATGAGCGCTGAGAGTCTTCCCGCCCGGAGCCGCCTGGTGCACGACGCGCTGCGCGCCGCCGGGATCTCGGGGGAGATCGTCGTGCTGCCCGATGCCGCGTCGACGGCCGTGCTGGCCGCCGGCGCCCTCGGGGTCGAGGTCGGCGCGATCGCCAACAGCCTCGTGTTCTGGTCGGACGGCGGACCCCTGCTGGTGATGACGAGCGGTGCGCACCGCGTCGACACCGCGGCGCTCGCCGCGCGGCTCGGGCGCGCGTCGATCCAGCGAGCGAAGGTCGAGCAGGTGCGGGAGGCGACCGGTCAGGCCATCGGCGGCGTGGCTCCGACCGGCCACCCGGCCCCGCTTCCGACCGTCGTCGACGCGGACCTCGCCGCCTACCCGGAGATTTGGGCCGCGGGCGGCACACCGCACACGGTGTTCCCGCTCACCTACGACGAACTCCTCCGCCTCACCGGCGGCGAGGTGGCGAAGGTCGACTGATCAGCGCGCGCCGTACAGCCGACGGGTGAGGTCGCTCGCGGCGTCGGTGACGAGCGCGGCGAGCTCTGCCGCGTCGCGCGCGCCGTCGTCGGGCCAGGTCACCGCGATCGCCGCCGCGGGCCACCCGGCGTGATCACGCACGGCGGCGGCGACCGAGCGGAGCCCCAGGGTCAC
>JACEFY010000061.1 GCA_016807485.1 Stenotrophomonas maltophilia
CGACGAGGGTGCAGTCCTTGCCGCCGAGTCCCTCGTCGACCAGCTGCTGGAGCTGGTCTCGGGCGAGGGTCGCCGCGGGCAGGTGCACGCCGACCTGGTCGCCGGCGGCCAGCGCCAGCCCGCAGTCCTTGAGCGCGAGGTCGACCGAGAAGGTGGGTGCGAAGTTGTCGTTCGCGGCGGCCTTCGGCAGCACCCCCGGCACGGGATACCACGTGCGCATCGCCCACGACGATCCCGACGACACCGAGGCGACCTGCCAGAAGGTCTCGGCATCCAACCCGAGCTCTTCGGCCAGCTGCGAGCCCTCGGACATCGCCATCACGTTGATGAACAGCATCATGTTGTTCACGAGCTTCGCGGCGATGCCGGCGCCCGCGTCACCGCAGGCGATGACGTTGCCGGCCATCGGGGCGACGATCTCGGCGACGCGCGCGACGTCGGCGGGCTCGCCCCCGAGCATGAACGTGAGGGTGCCGGCCTCCGCTCCGGCGGTGCCGCCGGAAATCGGCGCGTCGACGAAGGTGAGGCCGCGGGCGGCCGCTTCGGAGTGGCACCAGCGCGAGGTCTCGACGTCGACCGTGGAGGTGTCGAGCAGCACCATGTCGGGGGTCGCGTGGGCGAAGATGCCGTCGGGGCCGCCGTAGACCTCGCGGACGTGCGCGGGCTTGGGCAGCGAGGTGATGCAGACCGTCGCACCGCGGAGCGCTTCGGAGACCGATCCGGCGAGTTCGACTCCCCCGGCCTCCGCGGCCGCTGCGGCCGCCGGGTTCAGGTCGACGCCGCGCACCGTGTGCCCCGCCGCCACGAGGTGCGCCGTCATCGGGGCGCCCATCCGGCCGAGCCCGATCCAGGCGATCTGAAGGTGGGGTGAGGACATGGCGGCTCCCTGCGTCATCGGAGGTGTGCGGCGCGGACGACTCCGTCCGCGCGATGAGGCCAGGCTAGGCGCTGGATGCCTCGACTTCAACGCACAGGAGCGCCGCACTCTTGCACGCGATGTGTGCGTTGGCGCACACTGTTCGCATGACCGCCGCCGCCCCCGAACCGCCGCTCGACGCCCTGATGACCTTCCTCGCCGTCGCGCGGCGCGGACGCTACACCGCCGCGGGAGAGGCGCTGGGGGTCAACCACTCGACCGTGTCGCGCCGCATCGCCGCGCTCGAGGGCGCGATGGGGGGACGACTGCTCGTGCGCGGTGCCAGCGGGTGGGAGGTCACCGACCTCGGTCGCCGCGCGGTGGGCACCGCCGAGCGCATCGAGGCCTCGCTGCGCGAGCTGCTCGACGGCGAAGACGGCGACCCGGTGCACGGGATGGTGCGCATCGCGGCGCCGGATGCCTTCACCTCGGTCTTCCTCGCGCCGGCGATGACCCGGCTCCGCGAACACCATCCCGCCCTCGCGGTCGAGCTCCTCTCCGCGACCCAGCGCGTGCGTCAGAACCGCTCGGGCGTCGACCTCGAGATCGTCGTCGGCCGGCCGCAGGTGCTGCGGGCGTACGCGACGCCGGTGTGCGCCTACGCGCTGCGGCTCTATGCCACGCCGGAGTATCTCGACCGGCGCGGTGCTCCGGCATCCGTCGCCGACCTCGCCACCCACCCGCTCGTCTACTACGTCGAGAGCTCGCTGCAGGTCGACGAACTCGACCGCGCCCTGCAGGAGCTCCCCGACTCGCCCCCGTCGCTGCGCTCGACGAGCGTGTTCGCCCACGTCGAGGCGACGGCCGCCGGGGCGGGCATCGGCATCCTCCCCGACTTCCTCGGCGACGCCGACCCGCGGCTCGTGCGGGTGCTCGACGGGCGCTACGAGCATCCGCTCGCCTACTGGGCCGTCGCGCGCGACGAGGGCGCCCGGAATCCTGCGGTCGCCGCGACGCTCACGGCGATCGTCGAACACATCCGGGTGGCGCAGGGCGGCTCGGCGACCGCCTAGACTCGGGTGCCGATGAAGCCCTTCCTGCTCCTGGCCACCCGCGCCGAAGATCGCCCCGCCGACGACGAATACGCCGCCTTCCTGCGGTTCACCGGTCTCACCGCGGACGAGCTCCTCCGCGTGCGGATGGAGGCGGGGCCGCTCGGGCGCATCGACCTCGACGACTACTCCGGGATCTTCGTCGGCGGCGGGCCGTTCAACGCGTCCGATCCGTGGGAGAAGAAGTCCGCCGTGCAACGCCGCGTCGAGGCCGAGTTCGCCACGCTGCTCGACGAGGTCGTCGCACGCGACTTCCCGTTCTTCGGCGCCTGCTACGGCGTCGGGACGCTCGGGGCGCACCAGGGCGCGGTGATCGACGGCACCTACCGCGAGCCGATCAGCGTCGTCGAGGTGGGCCTCACCCCCGCGGGCGCGGCCGATCCGCTGCTGTCCGACATGCCGTCGACCTTCGCCGCGTTCGTCGGGCACAAGGAGGCGATCTCGGTGCTGCCGCCGTCGGCGACGCTCCTCGCGCGCGGCGAGGCATGCCCGGTGCAGATGTTCCGGGTGGGCCGCAACGTGTATGCGACGCAGTTCCACCCCGAGTGCGACGTCGACGACATCTCCACCCGCATCCGCGTGTACGCCGGTCACGGATATTTCGGCGCCGGCGAGCTCGACCTCACTCTCGCCGCCGTCCGGCGCCTCCCCGTGGAGCACACCGGCGGCATCCTCCGCCGCTTCGCCGAGCGCTACGCCCGCTGACGCGGGCCGCATCACGTGCGAGTCGTCGGACGGGTGGGGCTGGTGTGCACTCCTGAGGTGTCACAGGCGGCACCAGCCCCACCGATCATGCGACCGGCACGCTCGCTGACGCGCCCCGCGCTCAGCGCAGCGGCGGGGTGTGCCAGATGCGGTCGATGTAGTCGCGCATCGACCGGTCGGAGGAGAAGAATCCGCTGCGGGCGACGTTGAGGATCGCCGCGTGGGTCCAGGCATCCTGATCGGCGTAGGCCGCGTCGACCTTCGCCTGCGCGGCGATGTAGGTGGAGTAGTCGGCGAGCACCATGAAGCGGTCGTCGTAGAGGAGGTTCGACACGACCGGCTCGAAGACGCTCTTGTCGCCGCCCGAGAATGCGCCCGAGGCGATGAGGTCGATTGCCCGGCGCAGGCTCTCGTCGCCCTGGTAGAAGTCGGCCGGCTTGTAGCCGCGCGCCCAGAGCGCCTCGACCTCCGGCTCGCTCATGCCGAAGAGGAAGAAGTTGTCGTCGCCGACGAGCTCGCGGATCTCGACGTTCGCGCCATCGTCGGTGCCGATGGTCAGCGCGCCGTTGAGGGCGAACTTCATGTTGCCGGTGCCGGAGGCCTCCTTGCCGGCGAGTGAGATCTGCTCCGACAGGTCGGCCGCCGGGATGACCCGCTCGGCGAGGGTCACGTTGTAGTTCGGCGGGAAGAGCACCTTCAGGCGGCCCTCGACGCGCGGGTCGTCGTTGACGACCGAGCCGACGGCGTTGATCAGGTGGATGATGCGCTTGGCCATCGCGTAGCCGGGCGCCGCCTTCGCGCCGAAGATGAACGTGCGCGGCTGGATGTCGGATGCCGCCACCCGCCCCGACACGATGCTCTCGTACTGCGTGACGATGTGGAGCACCTTCAGCATCTGCCGCTTGTACTCGTGGAGACGCTTGACCATGACATCGAGCATGTGCCCGTCGCTGACGGCGAGGCCGTCGCGCGCGTGCAGCACCTCGTTCAGACGCCGCTTGTTGGCGGCCTTGACGCTCGCGAACGCTTCGCGGAACTGCGGGTCTTCGGCCGATGCCTCCAGCTCGCGCAGACGCTCGAGGTCGGTGAGCCAGCCGGTGCCGATCGCATCGGTGATGAGGTCGGACAGGCCCGGGTTCGCGAGGCGGATGAAGCGGCGCGGCGTGATGCCGTTGGTGACGTTGGTGAACTTGCCCGGATAGAACTCGTTGAAGTCGGGCAGCACCTTGTCGCGCAGCAGCTGGGAGTGGAGCTCCGCGACGCCGTTCACCTTCGCGCCGGCGACGGTGGCGAGGTACGCCATCCGCACCGAGCGATCGGGGAACTCGCTGATGATCGACATGTTGCGCAGGCGCATCTCGTCGTCGCCGAACTGAGCGCGCACCGCCTCCAGGAACTCCTCGTTGATGCGATAGATGATCTCGAGGTGCCGCGGCAGGAGCCGGCCGAGCAGGTCGACCGACCACACCTCGAGCGCCTCAGGAAGAAGCGTGTGGCACGTGTAGGCGAAGCACTGCTGCGTGATGGCCCACGCCTCGTCCCAGTCGAGCTTCTTCTCGTCGACGAGCACGCGCATGAACTCGGGCACTCCGATGACGGGGTGCGTGTCGTTGAGCTGGAAGATGACGCGTTCGGGGAGCTTCTGCAGGTCGAAGTCGGGCGCGAGCTGGTGGTCGAAGAAGTCCTTGATGGATGCCGCGACGAAGAAGTACTGCTGCTGGAGGCGCAGCTCCTTGCCCTGCGGGGTGGAGTCTTCGGGGTAGAGCACCTTCGAGATGTTCTCGGCGAAGGTCTGCGACCGCACGGCCTCTTCGTAGTCGCCGGAGTTGAAGACGCGCAGGTCGAACGAGTTGGTCGCCTTCGCGCTCCAGAGCCGCAGCGTGTTGACGCGGCCGTTCTGGTACCCGGGCACCATGTAGTTGTAGGGCAGCGCGAGCACGTTCCACGCGGGGATCCAGCGGCTGCGCTCGGTGCCCTCGTCGTCGTAGTGCTCGGTGTAGCCGCCGAACGAGACGGGCTGCGCCGCCTCGGGATGCGGGAACTCCCACGGCGAGCCCATGGTGAGCCACGAGTCGGGCTGCTCGACCTGTTGGCCGTCTTCGAACGTCTGCCGGAAGATGCCGTATTCGTACCGGATGCCGTAGCCGATGTTCGGCACGCCCATCGTCGCGAGCGAGTCGATGAAGCACGCCGCGAGGCGCCCGAGGCCGCCGTTGCCGAGACCGGGCTCCACCTCCGCCGCGCGCAGGTCGTCGATGTCGATGCCGCACTGGGCCATCGCCGTGGTGGCGATGTCGGTGAGTCCGGAGGCGAGAAGGTTGTTGTCGAGCTGGCGACCGAGGAGGTACTCGGCCGAGAGGTAGCAGACGCCCTTGGCCTGCGCGACGCGCTGGCGTCGGAGGTCTTCGAGCCACCGCGCCATGAGGTAGTCGCGCACGGTCATCGCGAACGCGAAGTACCGGTCGTTGGCGCTCGCGGCCGACAGCGGCACACCACGCTCGTAGTTGAGGTTCCGGAGGAACTGGCGCACGAAGCCGTCGACCGTGCTGGCGGGCCCGGCGACCGGCGCGAGCGCCAGCGGATGGGTGGCGTGAAGCGGGTGATCGGCCGAATCGGCGGGAAGACTGGGACCGGTCACAGGTTCAAGTTCTGACACGCTCCCACGCTAATGCCCCGGCCCGCCCGAGCGCATCTCGGCAGACCGGTTGTAACACAGGGCTTACCCGAGCGTCACGTGCCGGTTCGTTCGCGCTCCTCGGCCTCGCGCGCCGCGGCGAGTTCGGTCGTCGCGAGGCGCACGGAGTCCTCTGCACGCCGCAGACGCCGCTGTCCGAAGGTGCGCGCCCCGAACCGCGCGCGCACGCGGTCCTGACCCTCCTCGACGAGCGTGAAGATGTACGACGTCGAGATGAGGATGACCTGCGCCGACAGGTTGAACCAGATGAGCAGGGCAATGAGCGCCCCGAACGTCGCGAGGAGCGGGTTGGATGCCGCCCCGCCGACGAAGAGGCCCGACAGCTGCTGCAGCACGGTGAGTCCCACCGCACCGATCACGGCGCCGGTCCACAGCGCGCGGGCGGGCGCCTTCACTCCCGACAGCGCGGCGAACAGCACGGCGATGGCCACGGCATCCAGCGCGAAGGTCACCACGATCGCGACGGCGCGACTCCCCCACGCGACGATCGGATCGTCGGGTGCGACGCCCAGCCACGACGCGACGGTGCCGAGGCCCGCCGTGCCGAGCACCGTGACGACGGCGGATGCGGCCAGGGCGCCGCCGGCGGCGATCGCGAGGACGAGGTTGCGCAGCAGCACCCAGTAGAAGAGGACATCGTCGGTCACCTGATCGCAGATCGCACGCATCGCGGTGCGGAGCGAGCCGATCGCGCCGATCGCCGCGCCGACGAGACCGACGAGCGAGAGGATGCCGGCGACCGTGAGCCCGGTGGGCGCCGAGATGGCGTCGAGGTCGATGAGGCCGTCCGGTCCGACGAGACCGGGCACCGTGCGGTCGACCGCGCCGACGAGGGCGTCCCACGCATCGGGGTTGCCGTTCAGCCAGAGCGCGGCCGCGGAGAAGCCGAGCAGCACCGCCGCGAACACGCTGAACAGCGTGCGATAGGTGACGCTGTCGGCGAGCACCGGCCCGCGCCGCTCGGAGTAGCGCAGGAACGCCCGGACGGGAACGAGGGTCAGCGCCCAGGCGATGATGCGCGGGATGTTCATGCCGCCCAGGATATGTGCGGCCGCGGGCCGGGGACGGGGCCTTGACAGGTCGGGTGCCGGTGCACTCTCGTCCCAGAGAACTCACTATTCACATCCGTACCAGCGGCGGCATAGGATACAGACCTGGGAAGGATCCACCGTGAAGGGACTCGCGGAATCGCTCGTTCGGTCTGGGGCCGTGCGCGCTGAGGACATGTGGGATGCCGTCGCCGAATACGGCGACGGCCCTGACCTGCGCCACAAAATCGTCGCCGCGCGCCTGGCCACCGAGACGCAGGTCGCCGAGGGGATCGCGGCGCAGACCGGTCTCCCGTTCGTCGATCTGACCGCCATCACCCTCTCGGCCGACACGATCGCCGCTGTTCCGGCTGCGCTCTGCCGTCGCTATCAGGTCATCCCCATCGAACGCGGCCGCCGCAGCCTCACGATCGGCATGCTCGATCCGACCGACCTCATCGCCATCGACGACATCACGACCGCGACAGAGCTCAACATCCGGCCCGCCGTGGTCTCGGCCGACGCGCTCGCGGCGGCATTCGGGCGCTTCCTCCGCTCCGACGAAGAGCTCAGCGACCTGTCCGAGCAGATCGGCGAGAGCGCCGTCGCCGACGGCTCGGCCGGCACCGAGTCGATTGAGGAATCGGTCGACGACGCACCCATCGTGCGCTTCGTCAATCTGCTCATCAGCCAGGCGATCAACGACCGCGCGAGCGACATCCACATCGAACCCGGCGAGAAGCAGCTCCTCGTGCGCTACCGCATCGACGGTGTGCTCCACGAGATGCAGCGCGCCGACCGCGCCATCCAGGACGGCGTCATCTCGCGCCTCAAGATCATGGCCGCCGTCGACATCGCCGAGCGCCGGAAACCGCAGGACGGCCGCCTCTCGGTGCATCACGACGGCCGGCAGATCGACCTGCGCCTCGCGACCCTCCCCACGGTGTGGGGCGAGAAGATCGTCATGCGCATCCTCGACAGCTCGGCGCAGTCGCTGTCGATGGGCGATCTGCGCTTCTCGATCCGCAACGAGCAGCGCTTCCGCGGGGCCATCACGCGCCCGCACGGCATGGTGCTCGTGACCGGTCCGACCGGTTCGGGCAAGTCGACCACTCTCTACACGGCGCTCAACACCGTCGCCAATCCGCGGATCAACGTCATCACCGTCGAAGACCCGGTGGAGTACCGGATGGCTGGTATCAACCAGGTGCAGGTGAACGCCCGCGCGGGCATGACCTTCCAGGCGGCGCTCCGCTCCATCCTGCGCTCCGACCCCGATGTGGTGCTCGTCGGCGAGATCCGCGACCAGGAGACGGCGACCATCTCGATCGAGGCGGCGCTCACCGGCCACCTCGTGCTGTCGACCCTGCACACCAACGACGCGCCGTCGGCGCTCACCCGCCTCGTGGAGATCGGCTGCGAGCCGTTCCTCGTCGGCACCGCATTGTCGGCCGTCGTCGCGCAGCGCCTCGCCCGGCGCCTGTGCGTGAAGTGCCGCGAGGCCTACACCGAGAGCCGCGACGTGCTCGGTTCGGTGAAGTTCCCACACAATCCGCTCGACCCGCCCGTCCTCTATCGGGCCGTGGGCTGCTCGGCGTGCTCGGGCACCGGCTACCGCGGGCGCGTCGCGCTGCACGAGGTGATGGAGGTCACCGAGGGGCTCGAGCAGATGGTCGTCGGGCACGCCACCGGCACCGAGCTGCGGCAGCAGGCGCTGACCGACGGCATGATCGCCCTGCGCGAAGACGGCTTCAGCAAGGTCGCCGAGGGCATCACGACCATCGAAGAAGTGCTGCGCGTCTCCATCTGACGCAGCTGACGCGGGCCGCGGCATCCCGGGCAGCTTCTGTCGGCCCGGATGATGCGTGGCGACACAACGTGCCCGCAACGTCGAGTGCCCGGGCGCGGGCTGCAGCATCCCGGCAGGTCTTGTCGCCGTGGATGCTGCGTGGCGACACAACGTGCCCGCAACGCCGGACGCCCGATCCGCAAGCCTCAGCATCCCGGGCAGCTTCCGTCGCCGTGCACGCCGCGTGGCGACACAACGTGCCCGCAACGTCGGGTGCCCGATCCGCAAGCCGCGGCATCCCGGGCAAGTTCTGTCGCCGTGGATGCCGCATAGCGACACAACGTGCCCGCAACGCGGAGCGGGTCAACGCGCGGGCAGGGCCCGGGCGACGCGGGCGACGGCGGGGCGCGCGTCGGGATAGAGGTCGGCGCGGGTGATCTGCACGAGCGTTCAGCCGGCCTCGCGGGCACGCTCGATCTTGCGGATGTCCGCCGCCCACGCCTGCGCCGACAACCGGTGGTAGTCGCCCTGAAACTCCACGAGCACGCGCGCGGGTGTACGCCAGGTCCAAGATGCCGATGAGCGCACCGTCGCCGTCGAGCACGGGCAGATCGTAGAGCGGCTCCGGCAGCCCCGCCTGCACGATCGCGAGGAACAGATGGACCTCCGGCCGACTGCGCGCACCCACGCGCACGAACGGCAACGCGGCGCGCAGTGCGGCGACGCCCGTGCGGGGTCCGGCGTCGACGGCGGCCCGGAGCGCATCGGGGCTCGTCGCCGACGGACCCGTGATCGCCCCGCCGCGCCCACGCGGGGGCGTGACGAGCAGCGATCCCACCGCCACGAGGTCGCGCCAGGGCAGCTCCTGCGCAAGGGTCGCCCAGGTCGTCGCCGGCGACGTCACCGGCAGTCCATCCCGCTCGGTCACTGTCGCGAGGTGATGCGCCAGCTGGTGCCCGCGGATGCCGCGCGCGCGGGCCGCCCGCTCGGGCGCGAAGACACCTACGTCGAGGGGCGGGAGCGTCCGCACGGGCAGCAGATCGCACCAGATGACGAGCGCCGACAACCCCGTGAAGAACCGCGTCGGTGCCAGGCACTGCGCATACGCATCGATACGATCCCGCAGCCGGCGCGCGCCTTCGTCGACGAGTCCGTC
>JACEFY010000531.1 GCA_016807485.1 Stenotrophomonas maltophilia
GCCGGTCAGCATCCAGAGGACGACCGCGCCGACCACCGGCACCACCGCGGAGAGCACGGGGATCGGCGGGCGCGCGGTTTCCCCCGGCGGCTCCGGCAGCGCCAGCGGACCGTCGGCATCGTCGTGTTCGGGGGTGGCTTCAGGGTGCACCCCCGCAGTCAACCCCGCCGGGAGGGCGCGCGGCGCCGGCTCACCCCGATCGGTGGAGGGAGAGCGTCAATCGGCCGCTGGGGAGGAGACGGTGCGCTGGACGTTCAGCACGATGATCGTGACGTTGTCCCGTCCGCCGTTCTCGAGCGCCGCTTCGAGCATGGCGTCGGCGGCCTCGGTGGGGTCGGCGTGCTGCAGCAGGAAGTGCAGGATGCCGTAGTCGGTGAGTTCTTTCGTGAGCCCGTCGCTGCAGACGACGAAGCGATCGCCGTCGAGGACGTCGAGTCGGATGTAGTCGGGCGCGACGCCGTCGCTCGGCCCGACGGCGCGCGTGATGACGTTGCCGTAGGGGTGGTTCTCGGCCTCTTCCGGGCTCAGCCGGCCGGCCGCCATGAGCTCCTGCACGACCGAGTGGTCGGTCGTCACCTGGGCGAGACCGCCGTCGCGGAAGAGGTACACCCGCGAGTCGCCGATGTTCAGGGTCACCCAGGTCGGTTCCGGCGCCGTGGTGTCGAGGTAGACCCCGGTCACGGTCGTCCCGGTGCCCTCGTCGGTCGCCTCCGGATGCGTCGCGATGTCGGCGACGGCGCGGGCCAGCGCCTTCTCGATCGTCTTCGGCGAGACGTCGCCCTTCTCGGCGCCCGCCCTCAGCCGCTCGACGGCGCTCGCGCTCGCGATCTCTCCGCCGATGTGTCCGCCCATGCCGTCGGCGACGACGAAGAGCGGATAGAGCGTGAGCACGGCATCCTGATTGATCTCGCGGCGTCGGCCGCGGTGCGTGATCTCCGACCACTGCAGCGAGAGCTCACCGTCCGGGAGGGGGACGCTGCGCGAGACAGTGGCGGATTCGGACACGGTCACACTCTAGTGGACGCCTCCCCCGCCCCCGCGGTTCTCGGGCGGTGCGGTGCGAACGCGCCCGAGCGGACCAGGCCCCGCGTCGTCAGATCCTCCGGTCGTCA
>JACEFY010000532.1 GCA_016807485.1 Stenotrophomonas maltophilia
CGGGCTCAACTTCGTGCAGCGGCACGCCGGCCGCGGCGGTCACACGCGCGAGGGCGGCGGCATCCTGCACCGTGCCGATCTCGTTGTTGGCGTACCCGATGGTGACGACCGCGGTCTCGGGTCGGATCGCGGCGGCGACGTCATCCGGATCCACACGGCCGGTCTCGTCGACCGGCACGCGGGTCACGGCGTAGCCGTGGACGCGCTCGAGGTACGCGCACGAGGCGAGGACGGCCTCGTGCTCGATCGGCGTCGTGACAACGTGCACCGGAGTGCCCCGACGGAGCGCCGCGCCGATCGCCAGCCCCTTGATGGCGAGGTTGTCGGCCTCGGTACCCCCGGCCGTGAAGACGATGTCTCCGGGCCGCATGCCGACGACGGAGGCGACGCGGCGCCGCGCATCGGCGAGGGCCGCCGCGGCGCCCTCGCCCACGGTGTGATGACTGGACGGGTTGCCGAACCGGTCGGTGAGGTACGGCAGCATCGCCTCGAGCACCTCCGGGCGCACCGGGGTGGTCGCGGCGTGGTCGAGGTAGAGCATCAGGCGCCGGCGTCGAGCCGGACGTCCAGGCCCAGGTCGAGGGCGCGGGCCGAATGGGTGAGCGCGCCGACCGAGATGACGTCGACCCCGGTCTCGGCGATCTGTCGGACGGTCTCCAGCGACACCCCGCCGGAGGCTTCGACCGTCGCGCGGCCGGCGACGAGCGCGACGCCGGTGCGAAGGTCGGCGAGGGAGAAATTGTCGAGCATGATCGTGCCGATCGCGGCCGCCAGCACCGGCTCGATCTGGTCGAGCCGGTCGACCTCGACCTCCACGTGGGTCGTGTGGGGGAGGCGGGCGATCGCCGCGCGCAGCGACGCGGTGAGGTCGCCGCCCGCGGCCGTCAGGACCGCGAGGTGGTTGTCCTTCGCCATCACGGCATCCGACAGCGAGTAGCGGTGGTTGCGCCCGCCGCCGGCGATGACCGCCGCGCGCTCGAACGCCCGCAGCCCGGGAGTCGTCTTGCGGGTGTCGGCGATGCGCACCCCGGTGCCGGCGACCGCGCCGACGTAGCGGGCGGTGAGGGTGGCGATGCCGCTCATCCGCTGCACGAAGTTGAGCCCGACCCGT
>JACEFY010000533.1 GCA_016807485.1 Stenotrophomonas maltophilia
CGGTTTCCGCCGCGGCTGCGGGCGCGAAGCGCGTCTGGGTGCCGAGGCTCTTCGTGGGCTCGAACTGCACCCACCCGATGCCCCGGAAGTACACCTCCGGCCACGCGTGCAGCTGACCCGTCGTGGCTTCGGCGACCCGCATCCCGTCGACCGACTCGCCCGTGAAGTCGCCGGGGAGGAATCCCACGACGATCCGGGTCGGCATGTCGAGCGATCGGGCCATGAGTGCGAACGCGCCGGCGAAGTGCACGCAGTAGCCCTCTTTGCGGTCGAGGAACTCGGCGACGGCCTCTGCGCTGCTGCCGTCGAACCCGTCGGCGACGGGCGCGGTCAGCGAGTACGTGAACTCGGGACCGCGGAACCAGTCCTGCAGGGCGATGAGGCGGTCGTAGTCGGTCGTCGCCCCGGCCGTCACCTGCGCCGCCAGCTCGCCCACGATCGGGGGCGTGCCCTCGGGGAGCGCGGTGAGGTCGATCTGCGACTCGTCGATCTCGGCCCCTGCGGCGCGGATCTGCTCGAGGGTCGGCCGCGGAACGTGCGAGACCACCTCGTACTCCTGCCCCTGCGCGTTGCTCTGGCCGCTCTGGACGGTGCGGCTGTACGGCACAGAGCGCCACTCGCCGTCGAGGCCCTCGACCCCCACCGCCGGGAACGAGACCGGGAGGTAGGCCGAGGACAGCTGCGTGATGGAGACGAAGGTGCGGTATTCGGTGAGGCGCACGCCCTCGTCGACCGCGACCGGTTCGAGCGGCGCCTCCGACAGCGGCACCGAGCGGAGGCGGTCCGGCATCCAGACGTCGCCGTTGAAGACCGACAGGGTGGCCACCCGCAGATACGGCGGCGTGGGGGCGTCGCTGTAGGTCGAGAGGACGGGGGTGTCGGACCGCTGCCGCAGATCGTCGCCCAGGTCGAGAGAGGGGTCGATGCTGGCGATCAGCCCGTTGCCGGCGGCGCTCACGGCCGGGGGAGGGATCGCCGGACCGGCGACCAGGGCGGCGATGATCGCGACCGCCCCGATGGCGACGGCCACCGGAGTGACCCCCGCCGTCCTGCCGGCGGTGGCGGGCGCCTCACGCGTGCGGGTGTCGGCGCGGAGGAGGAAGAG
>JACEFY010000534.1 GCA_016807485.1 Stenotrophomonas maltophilia
CGCGTCCCTCGAGATGCGGCCCGAAGGTCTGGCCCGTCACGACGAGCGGCTTCTGCAGGCGCGCGGCGATGCCGCCCAGCGCCGCGCGTTCGTAGACATGCAGGGGCCAGGTGGAGGCGAGGTTGCCGCCCCCCGCGACCACGACGCCGTCGGCCGCCTCGACCGCCGCGATGACACCGTGCGCGGGGTCATCGGACGCGAGACCGGCGCCCCCCTCCCACACGGCCGCCAGCCGCCGCTCGGAGGCCTCGCGATCGAGTCCGTCGAAGCCGATGCGCGCGACGGCATCGACGCCGTAGCGGCTCGACGTCTCGGCAGGCGCCGAGGAGATCGCCGTGATCGATGCGCCGCGGGCGCCGAGCTCGTCGCTCGCCGCTTCGAACATGGCCTCGTCGCCGATGTGCACCATGTCGTCGACGACGCCCACATCGCCGATCATCACCAGTCTCATGAAACTCCTCAGGGTAGTCGCGCCGGACCTGACCACGCTAGGGCAGATCCCGGCCTCCCACGGACGGCATAGGATCGACTGCCTCCCTCGGCAGACGAGCCTCCTCGGCAGATGAACTCGGGCGGCAGATCAAGGAGTTCCATGGGCGTGCAGACGGCTCTGGATGCGGTGCGTCAGGCACCCGGCATCATCGACGCCATGCGCCTGGCCGACGACCTCGCGTTCGAGGCGGGCCGCGACCCCGGCGTGCGGACGCTCCGGGTGCTGGGATCGGCCCTCAGCGGCGACGATCAGGTCGCCGCGATCGCCGCTGTGCACGCGCTCGCCGAGATCTTCGACGACCAGGCCGCGCGCATGCTCACCGCCCTGCTGTCGGACGAGCGGGCGACCATCCGCGAGCATGCCGCGTGGGCGCTCGGGTCGGGACTCCCCCGCCCCGACGCGATGAGCCGCCTCATCGGACTCGTCGCGAGCGGCGGCTTCACGGGCATGCTCGCCCAACGCACGCTCGAGCAGTGGTCGACGATGTCGGCCGAGACGCTCGCCGTCAGCCTCGAAGCGGCGCTGCTCGGCATCCGCGAGCCCGGCGCCCGGGCCCGCGTGGTCGAGACGCTCGGGCTCGTGCGGCCGGCCGCCGCCACGCGCG
>JACEFY010000062.1 GCA_016807485.1 Stenotrophomonas maltophilia
CGCGTCGCGAAGGCCGCGCGCACGTCTTCCGTGTCGGAGGTCGCGGGCAAGGCGAGCCCTCGCAGCAGAGCGCCGCGATGGTGCGGATAGTTCGCGTGCGTGCGCACCCATGCGTCGCTGGCGCGGAAGAAGCCCGACAGGGGCGCGAACCCCGGAGAGGACGCGCCCGACACCCGGAGCCACCGGTCGCTCGTATAGGCGACGGCCACGCGTTCGGGATCGATCCGCACGTCCGCATCGATCCCCGAGGCGCGTATGGCGGCACGCGTCGCCGACGTCACGGCCTGCTCCGCCAAGGCTGCGACGTTCGAGCGGGCGGGCAGAGGGATCGGCGCGGACATGGCGCCACGATAGCCCTGCGACGACGGATTCCGGCCCCGACCAGGGCGAACGATGGTGAAGCGGACAGGCGACACGCCCGGGATGCGAGCGGGATTTGCCCGATCCGAAACCCCCGCGTAACTTATTACTTGTTCGCCCCACAGGGAAGAGCGAAAGGCCGGAAGGTCACGCCCCCTCAAGTGGAGAACCACCCCAACCCAAACCTCTCCTAGAGAGAACAAGGCCGCATGGTCTAGGCTGGGATCCTACTCCTCGAAAGCTGTCGAAGAGTGCTGCCGGAGACGCTGAAACAGTCACGGACAGCCGATTTGACACGCTGAGGAAGACGGATAAGATAGAGAAGTTGCCCCACGGACTGGCTTGAAGCCGACGCGCGGGACACCTGATCTAGCTTCGTGAGATGCCTTGTCATCACCGGCTGCACGACCTTCGAGTCGAAAAGCGCCGATTTGACAAGCGGACAACGAAGTGTAAGATAGAGAAGTTGCCCTGCAAGGGAGGCCGAGAGGCTGGCCGGCAGGAGCATCCGATCCTTGAGAACTCAACAGCGTGCACTTGTCAAATGCCAAATAACCTCGATCTCACTTCGGTGAGATGAGATTCCTTTGGATCAAAGTCCGGCACTCCGGTGCCGGCAACGGAAGTCAGTAATGACATCCCTTTGGTCAGTTCAAACTCGCGGAGTCGAACCCATTCCGGTTCGACGATGCAACATTCTTTTACGGAGAGTTTGATCCTGGCTCAGGATGAACGCTGGCGGCGTGCTTAACACATGCAAGTCGAACGGTGAAAGAGAGCTTGCTCTCTGGATCAGTGGCGAACGGGTGAGTAACACGTGAGCAATCTGCCCTTGACTCTGGGATAAGCGCTGGAAACGGCGTCTAATACCGGATACGAGCTGCGAAGGCATCTTCAGCAGCTGGAAAGAACTTCGGTCAAGGATGAGCTCGCGGCCTATCAGCTTGTTGGTGAGGTAATGGCTCACCAAGGCGTCGACGGGTAGCCGGCCTGAGAGGGTGACCGGCCACACTGGGACTGAGACACGGCCCAGACTCCTACGGGAGGCAGCAGTGGGGAATATTGCACAATGGGCGCAAGCCTGATGCAGCAACGCCGCGTGAGGGACGACGGCCTTCGGGTTGTAAACCTCTTTTAGCAGGGAAGAAGCGAAAGTGACGGTACCTGCAGAAAAAGCACCGGCTAACTACGTGCCAGCAGCCGCGGTAATACGTAGGGTGCAAGCGTTATCCGGAATTATTGGGCGTAAAGAGCTCGTAGGCGGTTTGTCACGTCTGCTGTGAAAACTGGAGGCTCAACCTCCAGCCTGCAGTGGGTACGGGCAGACTAGAGTGCGGTAGGGGAGATTGGAATTCCTGGTGTAGCGGTGGAATGCGCAGATATCAGGAGGAACACCGATGGCGAAGGCAGATCTCTGGGCCGTAACTGACGCTGAGGAGCGAAAGGGTGGGGAGCAAACAGGCTTAGATACCCTGGTAGTCCACCCCGTAAACGTTGGGAACTAGTTGTGGGGTCCATTCCACGGATTCCGTGACGCAGCTAACGCATTAAGTTCCCCGCCTGGGGAGTACGGCCGCAAGGCTAAAACTCAAAGGAATTGACGGGGACCCGCACAAGCGGCGGAGCATGCGGATTAATTCGATGCAACGCGAAGAACCTTACCAAGGCTTGACATATACGAGAACGGGCCAGAAATGGTCAACTCTTTGGACACTCGTAAACAGGTGGTGCATGGTTGTCGTCAGCTCGTGTCGTGAGATGTTGGGTTAAGTCCCGCAACGAGCGCAACCCTCGTTCTATGTTGCCAGCACGTAATGGTGGGAACTCATGGGATACTGCCGGGGTCAACTCGGAGGAAGGTGGGGATGACGTCAAATCATCATGCCCCTTATGTCTTGGGCTTCACGCATGCTACAATGGCCGGTACAAAGGGCTGCAATACCGTAAGGTGGAGCGAATCCCAAAAAGCCGGTCCCAGTTCGGATTGAGGTCTGCAACTCGACCTCATGAAGTCGGAGTCGCTAGTAATCGCAGATCAGCAACGCTGCGGTGAATACGTTCCCGGGTCTTGTACACACCGCCCGTCAAGTCATGAAAGTCGGTAACACCTGAAGCCGGTGGCCCAACCCTTGTGGAGGGAGCCGTCGAAGGTGGGATCGGTAATTAGGACTAAGTCGTAACAAGGTAGCCGTACCGGAAGGTGCGGCTGGATCACCTCCTTTCTAAGGAGCATCTGGCACTCTTCGGAGTGTCCAGGCGCCGGATCAGGACCGAATGCGTCCTGCCGGTTAGCTCATGGGTGGAACATTTGACAAGGTGTCGAGGATCGAGTCCTCGAGCAAGTACGACCCTCGGGTCTGGAACGTTCGGAGATGAGAAAGCCGGCACATGCACGCTGTTGGGTCCTGAGGGACCGGATGAGCTCTTCGGAGTGAAACCAACCTCAGGACCTTTTTCCGGCTGCCGAATCGGTAAGCGGAGGAAGGTACCGCCCGTACTTTGAGAACTACACAGTGGACGCGAGCATCTTTGAACTGAGAAATCAGTTCATATAGATGATCTTAAAGATCATTAGTCAATTTCATGTGGGCCTTCGGGTCCACGTCGATTCTGATAGAACTCATGTGAATCAAGTCTTTAAGAGCAAACGGTGAATGCCTTGGCATCTGGAGCCGAAGAAGGACGTAGCAATCTGCGATAAGCCTCGGGGAGTGGATAAGCACACTTTGATCCGAGGGTGTCCGAATGGGGAAACCCCACTGGGCGGCGTGCCGACCTAGTGACTCCCGCCTGAATATATAGGGCGGGTAGAGGGAACGTGGGGAAGTGAAACATCTCAGTACCCACAGGAAGAGAAAGCAACCGCGATTCCGTTAGTAGTGGCGAGCGAAACCGGAACAGGCTAAACCGAGTACGTGTGATATCCGGCAGGAGTTGCGTATTCGGGGTTGTGGGACTTTTCAGGCTGCTCTGCCGAGCAGCCGGCGTTACAAGAAGGTATAGACGAACTGGATTGAAAGCCAGGTCATAGAGGGTGCGAACCCCGTAGTCGAAATGCCTCTCTTGACGCGAAGAGTATCCCAAGTAGCACGGGGCCCGAGAAATCCCGTGTGAATCTGTCAGGACCACCTGATAAGCCTAAATACTCCCAGATGACCGATAGCGGACAAGTACCGTGAGGGAAAGGTGAAAAGTACCCCGGGAGGGGAGTGAAATAGTACCTGAAACCGTTTGCTTACAAACCGTTGGAGCAGCCTTAGTAGCTGTGACAGCGTGCCTTTTGAAGAATGAGCCTGCGAGTTAGCGATATGTGGCGAGGTTAACCCGTGAGGGGTAGCCGTAGCGAAAGCGAGTCTGAATAGGGCGATTCAGTCGCATGTCCTAGACCCGAAGCGAAGTGATCTATCCATGGCCAGGTTGAAGCGACGGTAAGACGTCGTGGAGGACCGAACCCACTTAGGTTGAAAACTGAGGGGATGAGCTGTGGATAGGGGTGAAAGGCCAATCAAACTTCGTGATAGCTGGTTCTCTCCGAAATGCATTTAGGTGCAGCGTTGCGTGTTTCTTGCCGGAGGTAGAGCTACTGGATGGCCGATGGGCCCTACAAGGTTACTGACGTCAGCCAAACTCCGAATGCCGGTAAGTGAGAGCGCAGCAGTGAGACTGTGGGGGATAAGCTTCATAGTCGAGAGGGAAACAACCCAGACCACCAACTAAGGTCCCAAAGCGCGTGCTAAGTGGGAAAGGATGTGGAGTTGCCTTGACAACCAGGAGGTTGGCTTAGAAGCAGCCACCCTTGAAAGAGTGCGTAATAGCTCACTGGTCAAGTGATTCCGCGCCGACAATGTAACGGGGCTCAAGCACGCCACCGAAGTTGTGGCATTGACATTATTGGTAGGCCTTCGTGGTCCAGCCGTGTTGATGGGTAGGAGAGCGTCGTGTGGCCAGCGAAGCGGCGGTGTGAACCAGCCGTGGAGGCTACACGAGTGAGAATGCAGGCATGAGTAGCGAAAGACATGTGAGAAACATGTCCTCCGAAAGACCAAGGGTTCCAGGGTCAAGCTAATCTTCCCTGGGTAAGTCGGGACCTAAGGCGAGGCCGACAGGCGTAGTCGATGGACAACGGGTTGATATTCCCGTACCGGCGAAGAACCGCCCAAACTAATCCAGTAGTGCTAAGTATCTGAATCCCACTGACGGATCCCTTCGGGGTGATGCTGTGGGCCTAGCGTACGACCCCATTCTGGTGCGGTTAGCGTATTAACAGGTGTGACGCAGGAAGGTAGCCCAAGCCAGGCGATGGTAGTCCTGGTGCAAGTGCGTAGGCCGAGAGATAGGCAAATCCGTCTCTCACATAGGCTGAGACACGATGCGGATAAAAAGTGGGTGATCCTATGCTGCCAAGAAAAGCATCGACGCGAGGTTCAAGCCGCCCGTACCCCAAACCGACTCAGGTGGTCAGGTAGAGAATACCAAGGAGATCGAGAGAATCGTGGTTAAGGAACTCGGCAAAATGCCCCCGTAACTTCGGGAGAAGGGGGGCCTTCGGCGTATTAGGACTTGCTCCGAAAGCGTTTGGAGGCCGCAGAGACTAGTGGGTAGCGACTGTTTATTAAAAACACAGGTCCGTGCCAAGTCGCAAGACGATGTATACGGACTGACGCCTGCCCGGTGCTGGAAGGTTAAGAGGACCGGTTAGCCGCAAGGCGAAGCTGAGAATTTAAGCCCCAGTAAACGGCGGTGGTAACTATAACCATCCTAAGGTAGCGAAATTCCTTGTCGGGTAAGTTCCGACCTGCACGAATGGCGTAACGACTTCCCAACTGTCTCAACCGCGAACTCGGCGAAATTGCACTACGAGTAAAGATGCTCGTTACGCGCAGCAGGACGGAAAGACCCCGTGACCTTTACTATAGCTTTGTATTGGTGTTCGGTGTGGCTTGTGTAGGATAGGTGGGAGACTTTGAAGCGTGGACGCCAGTTCATGTGGAGTCATTGTTGAAATACCACTCTGGTCACTCTGGATATCTAACTTCGAACCGTAATCCGGTTCAGGGACAGTGCATGGTGGGTAGTTTAACTGGGGCGGTTGCCTCCCAAAAAGTAACGGAGGCGCCCAAAGGTTCCCTCAATCTGGTTGGCAATCAGATGGCGAGTGTAAGTGCACAAGGGAGCTTGACTGTGAGACTGACAGGTCGAGCAGGGACGAAAGTCGGGACTAGTGATCCGGCAGTGGCTTGTGGAAGCGCTGTCGCTCAACGGATAAAAGGTACCTCGGGGATAACAGGCTGATCTTGCCCAAGAGTCCATATCGACGGCATGGTTTGGCACCTCGATGTCGGCTCGTCGCATCCTGGGGCTGGAGTAGGTCCCAAGGGTTGGGCTGTTCGCCCATTAAAGCGGTACGCGAGCTGGGTTTAGAACGTCGTGAGACAGTTCGGTCCCTATCCGCTGCGCGCGCAGGAAATTTGAGAGGATCTGACCCTAGTACGAGAGGACCGGGTTGGACGAACCTCTGGTGTGTCAGTTGTTCCGCCAGGAGCACCGCTGATTAGCTACGTTCGGGATGGATAACCGCTGAAAGCATCTAAGCGGGAAGCCGGCCTCAAGATGAGATTTCCATGCCTTCGGGCGAGAGGCTCCCAGCCAGACTACTGGGTTGATAGGCCGGATGTGGAAGCGCGGTAACGCGTGAAGCTGACCGGTACTAATAAGCCGATGACTTGATAACACACCGTTTTTGGTGCTTGCGTCCACTGAGTGGTTCTCGATGTACGGTCGAGAACCGCATGACAATGACTATTGTTATGCAGACTGAAACATCAATAGTGTTTCGGCGGCCATAGCGTGAGGGAAACGCCCGGTTACATTCCGAACCCGGAAGCTAAGCCTCACAGCGCCGATGGTACTGCAGGGGGGACCCTGTGGGAGAGTAGGACACCGCCGGACTTCTTTCGTGAAAAGGCCACCCAAAGTTGGGTGGCCTTTTCTCGTTAACACGAGCTCCTGAAAGGATGCTGCGATGAACGAAGAAGAGCGACCCCGTACCGGGGGTAAGCCGCGATACACGCCGGCAGGCTCGAATTCGCGCGCTCCTCGGTCGAGCGAGGGGCGCCCCTACGTGAAGCGCGAGGGGGACAGGTCCACGCCGCAGCGTGACGGCGAACGCCGTTCGTATCCTCCCCGCGATGGTGAGCGCAAGCCGTACGCGCCGCGTGATGGTGAGCGTCGTTCCTACCCGCCTCGTGATGGAGAGCGCAAGCCGTACGCGCCGCGCGATGGCGAGCGTCGTTCCTACCCGCCTCGTGATGGAGAGCGAAAGTCGTATCCTCCCCGTGATGGTGAGCGTCGTTCCTACCCACCGCGCGATGGTGACCGGAAGCCCTACGCGCCGCGCGATGGCGACCGCAAGCCGTACGCACCACGCGATGGTGAGCGGAAGTCGTATCCGCCCCGCGACGGAGAGCGTAAGCCGTACCCGCCCCGCGACGGGGAGCGTCGGTCGTACCCTCCCCGTGATGGTGACCGGAAGCCGTACGCACCGCGTGATGGTGACCGGAAGTCGTACCCGCCCCGTGATGGTGACCGGAAGCCGTACGCACCACGCGACGGAGAGCGTAAGTCGTACCCGCCCCGTGATGGTGACCGCAAGCCGTACTCACCACGCGACGGAGAGCGTAAGTCGTATCCGCCCCGTGATGGTGAGCGTCGGTCGTACCCACCGCGCGATGGTCAGCGTAAGTCGTATCCGCCTCGTGATGGTGACCGGAAGCCCTACGCACCGCGCGACGGAGAGCGTAAGCAGTACCCGCCCCGCGACGGTGACCGGAAGCCCTACGCACCACGCGACGGCGAGCGTAAGCCGTACACGCCACGCGACGGCGGACGCAGCGCCTATCCTGCACGCGATGGGGGCTACCGCAGCTCGCGCCCGCCGCAGGACTCCGACCGTCGCGCCGTGCCGGCTGGTCCTCCGCTGCCGACCGACGTCACGCCCCAGGATCTCAACGGCGCGGCGCGCAATGAGCTGAAGACCCTCAGCAAAGAGAATGCCGAGCAGGTCGCCCGACACCTGGCCATGGCGGCGCGGCTGATCGACGAAGACCCCGCGCTCGCGCACGAGCACGCGCTGGCGGCGTCGCGTAGCGCGGGCCGCATCGCCGTGGTCCGTGAGACCGTCGCGATCACGGCGTACGCGACGCACGACTTCGCGCTCGCGGTGCGCGAGCTCCGCACCTACCGCCGTATCTCCGGCCGTGACGACCAGATCGCACTCCTCGTCGACAGCGAGCGCGGTGTCGGCCGCCCCGACCGTGCACTCGAGGTCGGTCGCGCGGTCGACCGCGCGCAGCTTCCCGTCGACGTGCGAGTGGAACTGGCGATCGCGATGTCCGGGGCGCGCCTCGACCTCGGCGAGAACGAGCGCGCCCTGCAAGAGCTCGACATCCCCGAGCTCGATCCCGACCGCGCGTTCAGCTGGAGTCCCGCCCTGTTCGCCGCGCGCGCGGCCGTGCTCGAGGAGCTCGGCCGTGTGGAGGAGGCAGCGCAGTGGCAGCACCGGGCCGACGTGGCCGACGCCGCACTCGGCGCCGTCGACGCCGACCGCGAGGTGCTCGAAGTCGATGAGGTCGAAGAGATCCCGCTCGACGACGGGGACGACCAGATCGCCGCGGAATCCGACACGGACTCGGCCGACGACGCCGCAGCGACCGCACCGGAGCCCTCGATCGAAGATGAGGTCGACGAGATCCTGAGCGAGGCGGGAATCGACGAGGACACGGCCTGATGGCCCTGTTCGGTCGGAAGGCGGGACGTTCGCCGCTCGACGACGTCGACGCGGTGCTGGCCGACCTCGATGGGGTGGTCTACGCCGGGCCGGGTGCGTTGCCGCACGCGATCGAGAGCCTCAACCGGGCCGGCGAGACCCGGCGGCTCGGCTACATCACGAACAACGCGTCGCGCACCGACGCGACGGTCGCCGAGCACCTTCGCGCGCTGGGGCTCACGGCCACCCAGCCGAGCGACGTGGTCACGAGCCCGCAGGCGGCCATGCGTCTGCTGCGCGAACGGGTCGCGCCTCCGGCGACGATCCTCGTGGTCGGCGGTGATGGTCTCGTCCACGAGCTCGAGAAGGCCGGCTACGCGGTGACCCGCAGCGCCGATGACGCGCCGGCGGCGGTGGTCCAGGGGTTCGCGCCGCACGTCGGATGGGAGCACCTCGCGGAGGCGGCCTACGCGCTGGCGACCCCTGAGGACCAAGGCGGCATCCCGTGGATCGCGACGAACACAGACTGGACGATCCCGCAGGCGCGCGGTATCGCGCCGGGCAACGGAACTCTGGTGTCCGCGGTCCACACGGCCGTCGGCCGACTGGCCGTCGTGGCGGGAAAGCCCGAGCGCGCCATCTTCGATGAGGCCGTCACCCGCTTCGGCGCGCGGCATCCGCTCTTCCTGGGCGACCGCCTCGACACCGACATCGCCGGCGCGCAGGCGGCCGGGATCGACTCGGTCCTGGTGCTCACGGGCATCGATCGGCCCAAGCATGTGCTGGCTGCTCCGGCCAACTCACGTCCGACCTACATCCTGGGCGACCTTCGCGAGCTCCACGAGGAGTATCCGGAGACCGTCGTCCGCGGCGACGTGACGAGCGTGGGGAATGCGGCCGTGCGCATCGACGGACCCGACGTGCACATCGTCTCCGAAGGCGACCGACCGATCGACCTCGTGCGTGCGGGCGCCGCCGCCATCTGGGCGACCGGACGTGCGATCTACGGTTTCCGCGTGCCCGAGCGGCTGTACGCCGATCCGTTCACGCGGCCGTGACGCCGCGGTCGCGCGCCCGGCACCGCGTATCGTGGGGGCATGTCGATGGATGCCGCTGACCCGGACGCTCGCCGCGAAGACCTGCTGTCGACCCTCGAGGTGATCGAGAGCCAGCCGCTGTCCGAACGCGCGCCCGCCTACGCAGCGCTCCA
>JACEFY010000535.1 GCA_016807485.1 Stenotrophomonas maltophilia
GGGGGGGGATCCGCGAAGAATTCTCCTCCGGGTGCATCCGTATTCGCCTATTCGGGCGAATACATCTGTGACGGCGCGAACAGCGCGCCGCGCGGAAGGAGAACATCATGATGCGTTCCAGGATCGCGGTGGGCCTTGCGGCCGCGGCGTTCGCCACGCTCGGTTTCGCGGCCCCCGCTTCGGCGGCCGACGAGGCTTCGTTGTCTGTGCTGCACGCCATCCCCGACACCCCGGTCGATGTCTACGTCAACGGTGAACTGACGATCGACGATTTCCAGCCCGGTGCCCTCGCGGGTCCGCTCGCGCTCCCCGCCGGCGACTACCAGGTCGCCCTCACGGCGCCCGACGCCGCCGACGCGTCCGCTCCGGTCCTCGGCCCGATCACCCTCACCCTCGCCGCGAACACGTCGTACACGGCGGTCGCGCACCTCGACGAGGCGGGCGCACCGGCGGCGAACCTCTTCACCAACGACACGTCCCAGACCGCGCCGGGCGAAGGCCGGCTCACGGTCCGGCACGTCGCAGCCGCTCCGGCGGTCGACATCCTGGCCGGCGGAAGCCCCGTCGCCACCGGGCTGACGAACCCCAACGAGGCGACCCTCAACCTGCCGGCCGGTACCGTCTCGGCCGCCGTGGCCCTGGCCGGAACCACCGACCCGGTGCTCGGACCGACAGACGTGAACGTCGCCGAGGGCACGCTCACCATCGTCTACGCGTGGGGGAGTGCGGCCGATGCCAACCTCGCTCTCGCGGTGCAGACGATCGATGGCCTCCACGCCGACCCCAACGGCGTGAACACCGGGTCGGCCGGCCTCGTCGCCGAAGACCGTGGCGCCGGGACCACCCCGGCACTGCTGCTCGCCGGTGGTCTGCTGCTCGTGGCGGGGGTCGCGGTGATCGCCCGTCGTCGTTCGGCACAGTCGCACTCGTGACCATGGGCGACCGCGCTCTCTTCGGTGGGATCTCCCTCTCCGCCGTCGTGGTGTCCGTGTCGCTCCTCACGGGTTGCTCTCCCTCCGTCCCCAGCGGGGTGGAGACGTCGGCCGCGGTGACACCCTCACCGCGGCCGACGGCCGTCGTCGACGTACCGGT
>JACEFY010000536.1 GCA_016807485.1 Stenotrophomonas maltophilia
CCGTCGAGCTGGAGCGCGACCAGCCGCCGCGGCGGGTGCCCGAGGTTGTGCACCTTCGCGACCGTCTCCTGGCCGCGATAGCACCCCTTCTCGAGGTGCACTGCGGTGCGGAGCCAGTCGACCTCGTGCGGCAGGGTGCGCCCGTCCGCCTCCGCTGCGGCGCGCGGTCGCCATGCGGCGACGCGGAGCGCATCGGCCGCGAGTCGCCCCGCGAGGCGGCCGGAACCGTCGCCGGCAGCCGCGGCATCCGCCGCGAGCTCGTCGTACTGCGCGAGGTCGACGATCGCCTCGGCCCAATCGCGCTCGGTACCGGGATGCGGGTCGGCGGGCGCGTACCCCCACCCTCCGGGCGCGATGCGCGGCCACGGGTCGGTCCACGTGACGACGGCGGCCAGAGCGGCGATCGCCGCAGCGGTGCCGCCGATGATGCGGTGGGTCTCGCCGGCATCCTGCGGGTCGACGCGCAGCCGGAAGCGCATCCGCACGAGCCACGCGAGGAGCTCGGCGGAACGGTCGCGATCGACGATGAGCCAGGTGGTCGTTCCATCGTCGACGACGGATGCCGCATGCTCCACATGACCCTGCGGATCGAGGACGAGCAGCTCGGTGCTCTCCCCCGGCGCGAGCGCCGCGACCGACTGGGAGGTGATCGAGTCGAGCCACGTCAGCCGGTCCGGCCCGGTGACCGAGAGCACGCTCCGGTCGCCCAGCACCGCGACGGCGCGCCCCGCGGCGAGCTCGCGCTGCTCGCGGTGCGGCGATCCGAAGTGGAGCGGACCGATGTCGTCGAGCACCGCGCCGGCGACCTCCGCGAAGGGATCGGTCATCAGTCGGCCCGGGCGAGGCGCGCGGAGGCGTGCGAGGCGAGCTCGCCACCGAGCGCGGCGACATCCCAGGCCCACAGCAGGTGACCGTCGACGTAGCCGTACATGCGGCTCGCGGCCGCATACTCCTTCGCCGTCGCCGGGCGCACGATCGCGTCGGTCGCGATGTCGATGCGCGGCCCCCGCGCCTGGCCGAGGTACAGCTCGCTGATGCCGTCGGAGTGGACGATCGCGACCTCGATCTCGAAGCCGTCGTCGGTGCGCAGC
>JACEFY010000537.1 GCA_016807485.1 Stenotrophomonas maltophilia
CGGCCGGCTCGTGTCGACGCCCACGGCATCCAGTCGGCGGAGCGATTCGGCCACGATCGCCGACTTCGACGCGAGGGTCTTCTCGTCGGGAGTCGCACCGACGACCGCCTGCAGGTAGCGCGCGAGATCGAAGTGCTCGACGAGGGCGGCCACCTGCACCTCGGGCTTGGAGCTGGCTGTCGCCTGCGGGATGCCAGCCGCGCCGAGCTCGGCGATCAGTTCACCGACACCGGGATAAAGCTTCGCGCCGGTCGTGTAGCCGTCGGCGCGCCCGATGCGGCGGTACATCTCGGTGGCGTCCGCGGCCTGAGCGGGGGTGAGGCCGAGGTTCTTCTGGAACGACTCGTGCATCGGCGGACCGATCCAGTTGACGAGCTCCGCGCGCGTCGGAGGCGGGAAGCCCAGTTCGGCGAGCGCGAGCGTCAGGCGCCGGAGGATGCCGTCGGAGGCATCGACCACGGTCCCGTCCACGTCCCAGAGGATGCAGGTCCACGGTGATCTGAGCGCCATGGGCTCAGCCTACCGAGCGTCAGAAGAGGCGCGGCGCGCCCGACGCGGTGCCCTTCATCCCCTCGTAGTCGAGGGTGACGCAGCGGATGCCGCGGTCGGCGGCGAGCACCTTCGCCTGCGGCTTGATCTCCTGCGCGGCGAAGACCCCGACGACGGGAGCCAGGTGCGGGTCGCGTCCGAGGAGCTCGAGGTAGCGGGTGAGCTGCTCGACGCCGTCGATGTCGCCGCGCCGCTTCACCTCGACGGCGATCGTGCCGCCCGCGGGATTGCGCAGGAGAAGGTCGACGGGGCCGATGGCCGTCGGGAACTCGCGGCGGACGAGGGTGAGCCCGTCGCCGATGACGTCCACCTGGTCGGCGAGCAGACGCTGCAGATCGGCTTCGACGCCGTCCTTCTGCAGGCCCGGATCGATCCCGAGCTCGTGCGACGAGTCGTGCACCACCTCGTAGATGCGCACGAGCAGCGTGTCACCCGTCTTGGCGTGGGTGACGCGCCAGTTCTCCTGCACTCCGGCGGCGGCGGCATCCGGTTCGGGCTCCTCGATGACGACGGAGCACGGCGGACTCATACAGTTGAGCGG
>JACEFY010000538.1 GCA_016807485.1 Stenotrophomonas maltophilia
CCCTGCCGGAGGGCCGCCCGCACTAGGCTTGTGCCCCGTGACCCTCGATCCCGGCGCTCCCGTGCGCCGCACGTACAGCTACCTGGGCCCGGCCGGCACGTTCACCGAGGCGGCGCTCGGTCAGGTCCCCGAGGCGCGCGACCAGATCTGGCGTCCCGTCCGCAACGTGGGCGAAGCGCTCGCCGATGTCGTCGACGGACGGTCGGATGCCGCCATGATCGCGATCGAGAACTCCGTCGACGGCGGGGTCTCCACCGCGCAGGACGCCCTGGCCACCATCCCGGGCCTGCGCATCGTCGGCGAGTACCTCGTGCCGGTCAGCTTCGTGCTCGTCGGGCGCCCCGGCACCCGCCTCGAGGATGTGTCGCTCGTCGCCGCGCATCCCGTCGCCTACGGCCAGTGCCTGCAGTGGCTGACGGCGCACCTCCCCGAGCACGCGCATCTGCCGGCCGCGAGCAATGTGGCCTCGGCCGTCGGGATCGTCGACGGGGTGAGCGAAGCGGATGCCGCCATCGCCCCGCCCGGCATCCTCGAGCACTACGACCTCGAGCTGCTCGCCGAGAACATCGGCGACAACGCGAAAGCCGTCACGCGGTTCGTGCTGGTGGGTCGCACGGTCGCCGCGCCCGCGCCGACCGGAGCCGACAAAACCTCGCTCATCGTCGAGCTGCCCGAGGAGTATCCCGGCGCGCTGCTGGAGCTGCTCGAGCAGTTCGCGACCCGCGGCATCAACCTGTCGCTGCTGGCGTCGCGACCGATCGGCGACGAACTCGGCCGCTACCGGTTCGTGATCGACGCCGACGGCCACGTCGAGGACGAGCGCATGGCCGACGCGCTCATGGGCCTGCGCCGCTTCAGCCCGAAGGTGATCTTCCTCGGGTCGTATCCGCGCGCCGACCGCGCGATCGTGCACTACCCCGAGCGCTACGCCGACGACGTCTTCGTAGAAGCGCGCGACTGGCTCCGCGGCCTCATCTCCGGCGAACCCGAAGCCTGAACCGCCCGTTCGGACCGCTCAGGCGGCGAGCAGCTCGAGGGTCTGGATGCGGCCGTCCGCGGTCTCCAGCGGCTCCCCCCCCCAC
>JACEFY010000539.1 GCA_016807485.1 Stenotrophomonas maltophilia
GGGGGCACCGCGAAAGTCGCGGGATCGCTTGCTGTAGCACGCGCACCGAGACTGAATACGGTTCGCTCAGCGGCAGCGACGAGCCCCCATGACGAGGCCGCGTAATGCTGCAAGCACGTCGTCTGGGCGGTACAGAATGTCCTCCGCCGTCAAACGGAGCACGCAGTACCCCTGCGCGGCCAGTGCACGGTCACGCTGATAGTCCTTCCGTTGCTGCTCCCAGTCGCTGTGGTACTGCTTGCTATCGCACTCGACCACCAGCCAGCCGTCCACGAGAAGGTCGACGAAACCGACGCCCGCGAAGCCGACCTGGAGCTCGACCGCGCATCCCATCCGCAACAGCATGAGCCGCACGAGAGACTCCGGCCCCGCCTGCGCTCGCGCATCGACGAACCCGCGGAGGACGCGGAACCGTGCCGGCAGGGCGGCGAACACGCGATCGAGATCGTCCATGTCGAGGTAGCCCTTGTTCAGCGCACTGTCGAGCGTGCCGATTGCGTACCGCGGTTCCTGGCAGCGAACGGCGTTCGCGACCGCGTCGACGATCTCGACGGCCCCCGAACCCGGCGGGTCGAGCAACCGCCGCCAGTGAAGGACGACACCCCGCCGATGCGCACGCACCTTCAGCGGGCGGCGGCCGGCGGGTGCGCGCATCCGGCTGTCACCGCGCTCCATGTGCACGTGGACCTCCGCGTGGTCGAACACGAATACCCCGTGCTCTGCGAGCAACGAAACACATCCGAGCCGTCCGCCGACGCGTGCCGCCCGGATCAGCGCATCCGGCGCTTGCCCACTGACGTAGTGGCCCTTGCGAACGCGGATGATCGCCCGGTCTGCCACAGCCAGCCGAATGTCGCGATTGCTGGATCCCTGTGCGCGCAGCTCCGCGCGCGTCCACACCTCATACATGCCGACACTTTCGCGGGGAGAGGCGCTGTCATGGCCGCGGGATACCCGATCGGGGGATTAATCCCGGCATTCGCTCGCTGTGGAGGAGGTCCTGAGCACCGATCCGCGGACCGTATTCAGTCTGGACAGCGCATGCGCACGAGGACATCCGCGCGCCTACGCGGACCCGCC
>JACEFY010000063.1 GCA_016807485.1 Stenotrophomonas maltophilia
TTGCCGCCCGAGAGCGTGCCGGCGGGCGTCTCCGGCCCCTGGGTGCGGATGTCGTACTCGGTGATGCGCTCGCGCGCGAAGTCGGCGAGCGCGCCGCGGCGGATCGTGCCCATCCGCGAGAACTCGGCATCGGTGGAGCGATCGAGGATGAGGTTCTCGGCCACCGAGAAGCCGCCGACGAGGCCGTCTTCCGTGCGGTCTTCGGGGACGAAGCCGACGCCGGATTCGAGGATGCCGCGCACGCTCTTGCCGACCAGTTCCTCGCCGTCGAGGCGGATCGACCCTTCCGTGCGGGCGGCGAGACCGACGATGGCCTCGACGAGTTCGGTCTGGCCGTTGCCCTGCACGCCGGCCACGGCGAGGACCTCGCCCGGCCGCACATCGAAGCTCACGTCGACGACGACGATCGCACCGCCGGGGGTGAGGACGCGCAGGCCCTGCACCTGCAGGCCGCCCTCGCGGACCTGAGGGGGGTTCTTCTGCACGGTCAGCTCGACGGAGCGGCCCACCATGAGCGAAGCGAGCTCGGCATTCGTGGCCGACGGCGACGCCTCGCCCACGACCTTCCCGAGCCGGATGACGGTGATGCGGTCGGCGACCTCGCGCACTTCGCGCAGCTTGTGGGTGATGAACACGATCGAGGTGCCCTCGTCGCGGAGCTGGCGCATGATCGCCATGAGCTCGTCGGTCTCCTGCGGGGTGAGCACCGCGGTGGGCTCGTCGAAGACGAGGACCTTCGCGTCGCGGGAGAGCGCCTTGATGATCTCGACGCGCTGCTGCACGCCCACGGGCAGGTCGCCGACGAGCGCATCGGGGTCGATCTGGAACCCGAAGCGGTCGGCGACGGCGCGCACGTGCTGGCGTGCTTTGCCGAGGTCGAGGCGGCCGAGCCCCTTCGTCTCCTCGTGTCCGAGCATGACGTTCTCGGCGACGGTGAACACCGGGATGAGCATGAAGTGCTGATGGACCATGCCGATGCCGGCCGCCATCGCGTCACCCGGCCCGCGGAAGTGCTGCACGACCTCGTCGAGGACGATCTCGCCCTCGTCGGCCCGGTAGAGGCCGTAGAGGACGTTCATCAGCGTGGACTTGCCGGCACCGTTCTCGCCGAGGAGAGCGTGGATCTCGCCGGGTTCGACCACGAGATCGATGTGGTCGTTGGCGACGAGGGTGCCGAATCTCTTCGTGATCCCGCGGAGCTCGAGCTTCATATCGGCCAATCTATCGAGAACGGACGTCTTCACCACATGAGAACGGGGCCGGGAGGAGTGCTCCCGGCCCCGTTTTCGAGATGTGCTTACGGCGAGTTGGCCGAGTCCACCGTGATCTCGCCGGAGATGATCGACGCCTGGAGGGCGGCGAGCTCATCGACGAGGCCGTCGGGCAGCTGCGACTCGAAGTCGTGGAAGCTCGAGAGCTTGACGCCCTCGTTCTCCAGCGTGCCGATGTACGGCGTCGGGTCGAAGTCGCCGGTGGAGGCGGCGATCGTCGCGTCGTAGACGGCGACGTCGATCGCCTTCATGATCGAGACGAGGGTGACGTCGGTGACGCTCGTGTCGGCGACGGCGAGGTCGCTGTCCACACCGAGCATCAGGGTGTCCTTGCCGCTGTCGGCGATGGCCGCCGCCGCGCTCTTGTAGATCGGGCCGCCGACGGGCAGGATCACGTCGATGCCCTGGTCGAGGACCGACTGCGCCGTCTGCTTGGCGGTGTCGTTCGCGTCGAACGCGCCGGTGAAGGCGCCTTCCTGCGTGGCGACGTCCCAGCCGAAGACCTGGACGTCGGCGCCCTTGTCCTCGTTGTACTTCTCGACGCCGAGCTGGTAGCCGTCCATGAACACGGCGACCGACGGGATCTGCATGCCGCCGAAGGTGCCGACCTTGTTCACGCCGGCCTGCGCCGACCATGCCGCCGCGGCGTAGCCGCCGAGGTAGGCGGCCTCAGCCGTGTTGAAGACGAGCGGCTTGATGTTGGGCGCATCGGTCGTGCCGTCGAAGTCGGTGTCGGCGTAGTCGTCGATGATCGCGAAGTCGAGATCCGGGTTCGCGTTGGCGGCCTCGACGGTCGCGGCGGCGAGCTTGAAGCCGACGGCGATGATCAGGCTGCAGCCTTCGGCGATCGCGGTCTCCATGTTGGGGGCGTAGTCGTTGTCGTTGGTCGACTCGAACTCGAGCGGCTTGACGTCGAGCTCAGCGGCCGCCTTGTCCATGCCGTTCTTGGCGGACTCGTTGAACGACTTGTCGTTCCACCCGCCCGCGTCGGAGATCAGGCAGGGCTTGAAGCCGTCCACGACCGATCCGGCGTCGCCGGAACCGGTGGGGGTCGTCTCGGGTGCCGAGCCGCAACCGGCGAGGGCGATGATCAGTCCCGCGGCGGCAGTGATGCCGGCGAGCTTCTTGGGGGTCGAGATGGTCAATGCAGCCTCCACATTGATATGTCCGCGGATTTCGCGGACGCACGTCTCGAAGTTACCTACTGTGACCCGCGACTTGCACGTTGCACCGGCCCGTGCGCGGCAATGGTTACAAAGACGCAATGAAGCCGTCACGCGGACGGCATCCTGCCCAATCCGCGGGGCGGCGCGGCGCTACAGAACGTCGCCGCGCCCGGTGAGCTTCAGGGCGTCGACGACGCCCTTCACCCGCTGCGCGTGCTCGCTCGTGGTGACCAGCAGCGCGTCCGGGGTGTCGACGACGACGATGTCCTTCACGCCGATCAGGCTGATGACGCGATTCGTGTGGCTCACGACGATGCCGCTGGCGGCATCGGACAGGATGCGGGCGTTCTCGCCCAGGATGGCGAGGTCGTTCTTGCGCCCGTGCGAGTTGAGCTTGGCGAGGCTCGCGAAGTCGCCCACGTCATCCCAGTCGAAGTGGCCCGGCACGACCGCGAGGCGGCCGCGCTCGGCGGCGGGCTCGGCAACGACGTAGTCGATCGCGATCTTGGGGAGGGTCGGCCAGATGCGGTCGACAGCCGGACCGCGCAGGTCGCGGTCGTCCCAGGCTTCGGCGAGCGCGATGAGGCCCGCATGCAGGTCGGGGTTGGATGCCGCGATCTCGGCGAGCAGCACGTCGGCGCGCGCGATGAACATGCCCGCGTTCCACAGATAGTCGCGGTCGGCGACGTACTGCTTCGCCGTCTCGAGGTCGGGCTTCTCGACGAACCGCTCGACGAGCGAGGCGTCTCGGGCGCCCTCGACGATGAGCTCGCCGCCCCGCTTGATGTAGCCGAACCCGACGGCCGGCTCGGACGGCGCGATGCCGATCGTGCAGATGTAGCCCTCGCGGGCGACTTCGACGGCATCCCGCACCGCGAACTCGAACACGCGCGCCCCGCGGATGACGTGGTCGGCGGCGAACGAGCCGATGATGACATCGGGCTCACGGCGATGCAGGATCGCGGCGGCGAGCCCGATCGCGGCGGCCGAGTCGCGCGGCTCGGACTCGAGGAAGACATTGAGGTCGGCGATGCCGGGGAGCTGCTCCTCGACGGCGGCGCGGTGCGCGCGGCCGGTCACGACGGCGATGCGGTCGGGGCCCGTGAGCGGCTCGAGGCGGTCCCACGTGTCGCGGAGGAGCGAATGTCCCGAGCCCGTGAGGTCGTGGAGGAACTTCGGCGCGTCGGCGCGCGAGAGCGGCCAGAGCCGCGAGCCCACCCCGCCCGCGGGGATGACGGCATAGAAGTTCGCAATGGGATGGGCCATGCCTCGAGGGTAGCGTCCACCCCGACTCCCCCCGGAAGTCGGAGCTTAGGAGCCCCTCACTCGCTCGGTGTCCCAGACGGCACGTAGGATGAATGATGCGCCCGTGTGCGACGCCGAGGGTCGAAATGATCCCGGGGATCCGTCCCCCGCCGTAGCGAGGTGTCCGATCTCACCCAGGGAGGGCGAAGTGTCTGCTCCAGCACGCGTCACACTGTCGGTCAGTGAAACCACGTCCAAGACCCCGCGCGGCACGCTGTACCGCGGACGCGAGGGCATGTGGTCGTGGGTGCTGCACCGCATCACCGGCATCGCCATCTTCTTCTTCCTGCTGGTGCACGTGCTCGACACGGCGCTCATCCGCCTCTCCCCCGAGGCCTACGACGCCGTCATCGGGACGTACAAGAACCCGATCATGGGTATCGGCGAGGTGGCCCTGGTCGCCGCCATCGCCTACCACGCCTACAACGGCCTGCGCATCATCGCGGTCGACCTATGGCCGTGGGCCACGCGTCACCAGCGCCAGCTGTGGTGGGGCGTGCTGGGCATCTGGGCGGTGACGCTCGCCGGCTTCGCGCCGCGACACCTCATCAATGTCTTCGCGAACGTGGGAGGGGGGCACTGATGACCGCCGACACCCTGGCCGCACCCCGCTCCCCGCAGAGCCGCGACCCGCACATCCGCAAGAAGGGCCCCAACCTCGAGAAGTGGGGCTGGCTGTACATGCGCATCTCCGGCGTCGTGCTGGTGGTGCTCATCTTCGGTCACCTGTTCACCAACCTGATGGTGGGCGACGGCATCCACGCGCTCGACTGGGGCTTCGTGGCCGGCAAGCTCGCGAACCCGTTCTGGCAGGTATGGGACATCCTCATGCTGTGGCTGGCCCTCATCCACGGCGCCAACGGCATGCGCACGATCGTGAACGACTACGTCGCGGGCGAGACGGTGCGCAAGACCCTCGTGTGGGCGATCTTCGTCGCCGCGGGTCTGCTCATCGTCCTCGGCACGCTGGTCGTGTTCGCGTTCGACCCGTGCAACGGCGTGACGACGGACAGTGCGTTCTGGGAGGCCTGCCAGGCTCTGTGAGCGCGGCACGGCGACGAGACGAAAAAGTAGACGAAGAGGCATCCTGACGTGAGCACCCACCCCGACGCCGTCCTGAAGGACGGCGTGTACTACCACGAGTTCGACGTCGTCATCGTCGGCGCCGGCGGCGCCGGCATGCGCGCGGCGATCGAAGCCGGACCCGGCGCGCGCACCGCCGTGATCACCAAGCTCTACCCCACGCGGTCGCACACGGGTGCCGCGCAGGGCGGCATGGCTGCGGCGCTCGCCAACGTCGAGGAAGACTCGTGGGAGTGGCACACCTTCGACACCGTCAAGGGCGGCGACTACCTCGTCGACCAGGATGCGGCCGAGATCCTCGCGAAGGAGGCCATCGACGCGGTCATCGACCTCGAGAACATGGGCCTGCCCTTCAACCGCACCCCCGAGGGCAAGATCGACCAGCGGCGCTTCGGCGGCCACACCGCCGACCACGGCAAGACCCCGGTGCGCCGCGCCTGCTACGCCGCCGACCGCACGGGGCACATGATCCTGCAGACGCTGTTCCAGAACTGCGTCAAGCTCGGCATCAACTTCTTCAACGAGTACTACGCGCTCGACCTCATCACGGTGAAGGATGCCGACGGCAACACGCAGATCGCCGGTGTCGTGGCCTACGAGCTCGCGACCGGCGACCTGCACGTCTTCCACTCGAAGGCCGTCATCTTCGCCACCGGCGGCTTCGGCAAGATCTACAAGACGACCTCCAACGCCCACACCCTCACCGGCGACGGCGTCGGCATCATCTGGCGCAAGGGTCTGCCCCTCGAGGACATCGAGTTCTTCCAGTTCCACCCGACCGGCCTCGCCGGCCTCGGAATCCTTCTGACCGAGGGCGCCCGCGGTGAGGGCGCCATTCTCCGCAACGCCTCGGGCGAGCGGTTCATGGAGCGCTACGCGCCGACCATCAAAGACCTCGCACCGCGCGACATCGTCGCCCGCTGCATGGTCAAGGAGGTCCTCGAGGGTCGCGGCGCCGGCCCCAACAAGGACTACGTCTACCTCGACTGCACGCACCTGGGCGCCGAGGTCCTCGAGACCAAGCTCCCCGACATCACCGAGTTCGCCCGCACGTACCTAGGTGTCGACCCTGTCACCGAGCCCGTGCCGGTCATGCCGACCGCGCACTACGCGATGGGCGGCATCCCGACCAACACCGACGGTGAAGTGCTGCAGAACAACGACCGCGTCGTCCCCGGCCTCTACGCCGCCGGCGAATGCGCCTGCGTCTCGGTGCACGGGGCGAACCGCCTCGGCACCAACTCTCTGCTCGACATCAACGTCTTCGGAAAGCGCTCGGGTCGCAAGGCCGTCGAATACGTCCAGACCGCCGACTTCGTGCCGCTGCCGGACGACCCCGCCAAGGAGGTGCGCGAGCTCATCGAGGGCCTCCGCAACAACCCGGGCGGCGAGCGCATCGCGGTGCTCCGCAAGAAGCTGCAGGAGGAGATGGACGCCAACGCCCAGGTCTTCCGCACCGAGGAGACCCTGACCAACGTCATGGGCACCATCCACGACCTCCGCCAGCGCTACAAGAACATCCACGTCGACGACAAGGGCAAGCGGTTCAACACCGACCTGCTCGAGGCCGTCGAGCTCGGCTTCCTGCTCGACCTCGCCGAGATCGTCGCCTACGCCGCCCGCAACCGCAAGGAGAGCCGCGGCGGTCACATGCGCGAGGACTACGAGCTGCGCGACGACGAGAACTACATGCAGCACACGATGGCCTACCTCACCGGCGACCCGCACTCGCCGGACCCGGAAGACCACATCACACTCGACTGGAAACCGGTCGTCTTCACCAAGAACGACAAGGGCGAGTTCAACTACCCGCCGATGGAGAGGAAGTACTGATGACCCTCGTCGCGGAAGAGGCCGCCGTCGCCACGGATTCCGGCATCCAGTCGTACCTGGTCACCTTCATCGTGCGCCGGTTCGACCCCGAGGTCGATGACGAGCCGCGCTGGGTCGACTACGACGTGGAGCTCTACCCCACCGACCGCGTGCTCGACGCGCTGCACAAGATCAAGTGGGAGGTCGACGGCTCGCTGTCGTTCCGTCGCTCGTGCGCGCACGGCATCTGCGGGTCGGATGCCATGCGCATCAACGGGCGCAACCGCCTGGCCTGCAAGACGCTGATCAAAGACCTCGACATCTCGAAGCCGATCTACGTCGAGGCGATCAAGGGCCTGCCGCTCGAGAAGGACCTCATCGTCGACATGGAGCCGTTCTTCGCGTCGTTCCGTGAGGTGCAGCCCTTCCTCATCGCCAACTCGAAGCCGGAGGCCGGCAAGGAGCGCATCCAGTCGATCGTCGACCGCGAGGTCTTCGACGACACGACCAAGTGCATTCTCTGCGCGGCATGCACCTCGTCGTGCCCCGTCTTCTGGACCGACGGTCAGTACTTCGGCCCCGCGGCCATCGTCAACGCGCACCGGTTCATCTTCGACTCGCGCGACGACGCGGCCGACGTGCGCCTCGACATCCTCAACGACAAGGAGGGCGTCTGGCGCTGCCGCACGACCTTCAACTGCACCGAGGCATGCCCCCGCGGCATCGAGGTGACCAAGGCGATCGCCGAGGTCAAGCAGGCGGTCCTGCGCGGCGGCCGCTGACCGGGCCGAGCCGTCGCGCTCGGTAGTCTGTGGGCGTGAGTGATCGCGAGGCGCAGACCGAGGCCGACCGGCGCGCGCGGTGGGAGCTGTCCGAACTCCGCGAACGGTGGGACGAGCCCATCGAGCGTGCCACCGAGCTGACCCGCAAGACGCTCGCGTGGTTCCCGATCCGCGTGTGGCGGCACTTTCTGCAGCACAACGGGTTCCTCCTCGCGGCGGCGATCAGCTACCAGTCGCTGTTCGCGATCTTCGCGGCGCTCTACTTCGCCTTCGCGATCGTCGGCGTGTGGCTGGGCGGCAGCCAGCGTGTCATCACCGCGCTGATCGACGTCATCAACACTTACGTTCCCGGTCTCATCAGCGACCGCGGGCTCGTCAGCCCCGAGGACGTCGCCGAGATCGCGCGGTCGAGTTCGGGCGTGCTCGCCGTGACCGGTGCGATCGCCTTCGTCGTCGCGATCTGGACGGCGATCGGCTTCGTCACCTTCACCCGGCGTGCCGTGCGCGACACGTTCGGGCTCCCGTTCGACCGCCGCAACTACCTCATCCTGAAGGCGCGCGACTTCCTGGCGGCGGCCGCATTCGGGTTGGCGCTCATCTTCGGCGCGGTCCTCGGCGGTGTCGCCGCCGGCGCGATCGACCTGCTCTTCCACCTGCTCGGCTGGGGCGATCTCTCGGTGTGGGTGGCCGTCGTCGGGCGCGCGGCATCCATCATCGTCGCGTTCGCGATCAACGCGGCGGCCCTCGCCGGGCTGCTGCGCTTCCTCACGGGCATCTCGCTTTCGTGGCGGCGGATCTGGCCGGGCGCCCTCCTCGGCGGCGGGGCACTGGTCGTGCTCCAGCTGGGTGTCGGCCTCCTCTTCCTGTACACGCCGTCCAACCCGCTGCTGGCCACGTTCTCGGTGCTCATCGGGTTCCTGCTGTGGTTCCGCCTCGCCGGCATCGTGATCCTCGTCGCGGCGTCATGGGTGGCCGTCTCGGCGAAAGACCACGACGTCCCGCTCGTCCACATCACCGAGGAGGAGCGCGAACGCGCCGAGCACGCCGCGCTCCTCCTCGCCGCACAGGTGCGCGTGCGTGACGCCCAGCGCGCCCGCGCCGCCGCCCCGTGGTGGCAGGTCTGGCCCGCCGACCGCGAGGGGACTCGGGCCGAGGAGAACCTCGCGCGCGTGCAGGCATCCGCTCCCCCGCCGCCGAAGCCCCGAAGCCTCCTGCTGGATTGACCGGCGTGTCGGCGCGCGTCGTTAGGGTGGATGCCATGCCCCGCACCGTACGAATCGCCTCCGTCAACGTCAACGGAATCCGGGCGGCAGCACGCAAGGGCATGGGCGCGTGGCTCGCCGCCGCCGACGTCGACGTGCTCACGCTGCAAGAAGTGCGCGGCGATGCGGAGCACCTGGCGGCAGCCCTGCCCGGCTGGCACGTCGTGGGCGACGAGGCACTCGCGAAGGGTCGCGCCGGCGTCGCGATCGCCGCCCGTTCGCCCCTCGACATCTGGCGGGTCGAGCTGGGCGACGACACCCTCGATTCGAAGGGCCGGTGGATCGAGGCCGACGTCGACATCGACGGCCGACGACTGACGGTCGTCAGCGCGTACGTCTTCACCGGCGAGGACGGCACCGAGAAGCAGATCGCGAAGTACGCCTTCCTCGACGCGATGGAAGCGCGGATGCCCGAGCTCGGCGAGCTCGCCCTCATCACCGGCGATCTCAACGTCGGCCACCGCGAGCTCGACATCCGCAACTGGAAGGGCAACCTCAAGAAGGCGGGCTTCCTGCCGCGCGAGCGTGCGTACTTCGACCGGTTCCTCGGACCGGCGGGGGAAACGGTCACCGCTGTCGACGGCTCGACCGGC
>JACEFY010000540.1 GCA_016807485.1 Stenotrophomonas maltophilia
CTGACCGGCGTCGCCCGCCCGGGCTCAGCCGCGCGGGCGGGCTCGCTCGTACTGTGCGGGCCACGGCGCCGCGCCGGGCTCGCCGAGCTCGGTCGCGGCGCGCAGCGCGAAGTGCGGGTCGCGCAGCCACTCGCGACCCGCAAGGATGACGTCCGCCTCACCCGCGGCGAGGATCGCCTCCGCCTGCGGGCCGGAGGTGATCTCGCCGACGGCGCTCACCGGGAGGCCGGTCGCCGCACGGACCTCGGCGGCGAGCGAGACCTGGTAGCCCGGCCCGGTCGTGATCCGCTGGTGGGCGACGAGCCCGCCGGAGGAGATGTCGAAGAAGTCGGCGCCCGCCTCGGCGGCCCACGTCGCGACCGTCGCGGTCTGCGCGGTGTCCCAGCCGCCCTCGGCCCAGTCGGTGCCCGAGAAGCGCACGAGGATCGCGGCGGCCGGTGCGGCGGCGCGGACCGCGGCGACGATTTGCACGAGCGCCTGGGCGCGGTTCTCGAGCGTCCCGCCGTAGGCGTCGGTCCGCCGGTTCGACAGCGGTGAGAGGAACTGGTGCAGCAGGTAGCCGTGGGCTGCGTGGATCTCGATGATCTCGAAGCCGGCGGCGTCAGCCCGTGCCGCCGCCGCGCCGAAGGCCGCGACGACGCGGTCGATCCCCGCCGCATCGAGCGCGGCCGGCTCGGCGTAGCCGTCGTAGGCGATCGCCGAGGGCGCCACCGTCGGCCACCCGCCGTCGGCGACCGGCACCGACCCGCGCCGACCGGAGAAGGGCGACCAGGTCGACGCCTTGCGGCCGGCATGGGCGAGCTGGATTCCCGGGATCGCCCCCCGCGCGCGGATCGCCGCCACGATCGGTGTCCAGGCATCCCGCTGAGCGTCGTTCCAGATGCCGACGTCCTCGGGCGAGATGCGCCCCTCGGGGAGCACGGCGGCCGCTTCGGAGAAGACGACCCCGGCGCCGCCGCTCGCGAACTGCGCCAAGTGCACGTGATGCCAGTCGTTCGGCAGGCCGTCGGCCGCGGAGTACTGGCACATCGGCGAGACCCAGAGGCGATTGCGGACGGTGCGTCCGGCGAGG
>JACEFY010000541.1 GCA_016807485.1 Stenotrophomonas maltophilia
CGATTCGTCGCCCGCGGTCCGAAGGCGCGCGGGGCGATCCAGCAGGCCGGGTTCACGGCGGACTGGGTCGCGGAGTCTGAGACGGCTGCCGAGCTCGGCGACTATCTGATCGCTCAGGGCATCGATCGGGCCAGGATCGCCGTGCAGCACCACGGCTCCGGTGCGGACGGCCTCGATGAGCTGTTCGCCGCACACGGTGCCGACGTCGTCAGCCTGACCGTCTATCGCTGGGGGCCGCCGCCGGATCCCGACATCGTCCAGCGCTCGGTCGCGCAGGCCGCGGACGGTGACGTCGACGCCGTCCTGTTCACGTCGGCGCCCGGTGCGGCGCAGTGGCTGGCCGAGGCGGATGCCGCCGAGTGCCTGCCCGAGATCCGCCGCCGTGCGGTCGGTGGTCGCCTCGTGATGGCCGCCGTCGGGCCGATCACGGCGGGCCCGCTCATCGGTGCTCGGATTCCTGTGCTCCTGGCCGAGCGTGGGCGCCTCGGCTCGCTGGTGCGCGGTGTCGTCACGCACTTCGGTGGGGGTTCGGCGCCCTCTTTGGCGACCACAGCGGGTGCGCTGCAGTTGCGCAGCGGCGGTGCGATCATCGACGGTCGCTTCATCGCGCTGTCACGCACCGCCGTGCGCCTGTTGGGCGTGCTGTTCGACGCACGGGGCGACGTCGTTCCCCGCGCGCAGCTGTCGGATGTGCTGCCGCGCACCGGCGGGGGTGACCACGCCGTCGAGATGGCCGTCGCGCGGGTGCGTGAGGCTCTCGGGGTCTCCGGTGTGATCAAGACCGTCATCAAGCGCGGCTACCGACTCGACGTGGACTCGGCCGCATGAGCGAGATGGGGCCGACCACCTTGATCGCGTGCTCCCACGGCACGCGCTTCGCTGAGGGGCGCGCTGTCGTCGCTGCGCTCGTCGGCCACGTCGCGCAGCTCCTGCCGGACGTCGTGGTGGTTCCCGCTTTCGTCGATGTGGAGGAGCCCGCCGTCGCCGACGTCGCCGCCGGCGTGGTCGCCGATCGACGTGCGGTCATCGTCCCCCTCCTGCTCTCGCGCGGGTTTCATACGGGCGTC
>JACEFY010000542.1 GCA_016807485.1 Stenotrophomonas maltophilia
CGCGACCAGGTCGACGATGAGGTCGAACGGGCCCTGCCGCGTGAAGTCGGCCGCACGGTAGTCGATGACCTCGTCGGCGCCGAGCCGGCGGAGGAAGTCCATCTTGCCGGCGTTGTCGACGGCGGTGACGTGGATGCCGCGCGCCACCGCGAGCGGGACGGCGAACACCCCGACGCCACCTCCGGCGCCGTTCAGCAGCATCCGCCCCCCCCGGGCGGGCGCGGTCGACGGCCTGCGCGGCGATCGCGCCGGACTGGGGAATGGTCGACGCCTCCTCGAACGTCAGACCCGCCGGCTTGCGCGCGACCGCCCCCTCCGGCGCGACGGCGAACTCGGCGAACCCGCCCTTGAAGGCGAGGTTGTCGCCGTAGACCTCATCGCCGACCCGCCAGCGCGTCACCCCCGGCCCGACCGCCGCGACGACACCGGCGATGTCCGACCCGAGCACGCGGCGCGCGGGCCGGAACAGCCCACCGATGCGCGAATACGCCGGCGACCCGTGCAGCACCTCCCAGTCGCTGAGGTTCACCGAGGTGGCCACGACCTGCACGAGCACCTGCCCGCGTCCCGGGGTCGGCGTGGGGATGTCTGCCAGCCGGAGTCGATCGACGCCGCCGTACCGGTCGAACACCATTGCTTTCATGCGACCAGTGTGGCCGATGGCGCGTCAGGCGAACAGTCGACGCCAGAGGTTCGTGTCGGCGAGGTCGAGCAGCTCGTCGCCGCGGCCTGACATGACCGTCCGCAGCGCCCACAGCGTGAAGCCCTTGGCCTGCTCCACGGTGATCGCCGGCGGCATCGACAGCTCCTGCCGCGCGGTGACGACGTCGACCAGCACCGGCCCGTCGATCGCCATCGCGCGCTCGATAGCGGCGCGCAGCTCACCCGGCTTCTCCACCCGGATGCCGGTGATGCCGACCGACTCGGCCACATCGGCGAAGTTCGGGTTCACGAGGTCGGTCCCGAAGTTGACGATGCCCGCGGCCTTCATCTCGAGTTCGACGAAGTTGAGCGACGAGTTGTTGAAGACGACGAGCTTCACCGGAAGG
>JACEFY010000064.1 GCA_016807485.1 Stenotrophomonas maltophilia
CCGGGCGCGCCACGGTCTCCACAGCTTCCGCCCGGTAGCATTCTCTGGTGCCGAAGACCCCTCCGCCCCGCGACCGCTTCGACGATCTGCCCGGCGACAGCAGCCGGATCGGCGCGCACCGGGCTGAGAACCCCCGCATGCGCGGCGGCGTCGTCTTCCTCTGGTCGGCCGTGGCGACGGTGGCCCTCGTCGCCGTCGGCATCTTCGGCACGCTGATCGCGACGGGGCGCATCACCGTGTTCCCGACGCCGTCGGCCACCGCGGCGGTCGTCCCGCCGGCGGCCGCGGTCGTCGACACGAGCTACAAGGTCACCGTGCTCAATGCGACCCCGCAGTCGGGGCTCGGCGGCCAGTTCGGCGACACGATCGTCGCGGCCGGCTGGAACGCGGCCGACGTCACCGCGGGCGAAGCCGGATCGGACGACTTCGCGACCACGACCGTCTTCTATGCGGACCCCGCAGACGAGGGTGCCGCGCGCGGACTCGCGCAGGTCGTCGGGGGCGCCGACGTGCAGCTCACCGACGCGTACGCCGACCTCTTGGGCGACGCGTCTGCGAAGCAACTGGTGCTCGTCATCGGCCTCGATCGGACGACCGACACCGCCGGCTGAGCCGCGTGTTTCGCGCGTGTGAACACTTCGATGCGCACGTGTCAACAGTTCCGGATTCGGCGGATCGGCCGCGCGGGCGCTCGTTAGCATGGCGAGGTCCCACAGCATCAGGAGATTCCACAATGAGCGCACAGACCCGCGGCACCGTCAAATGGTTCAATGCCGAGAAGGGCTTCGGATTCATCACCGTCGACGGCGGAGAGGACATCTTCGTCCACTATTCGAACATCGACATGAACGGCTTCCGCGTCCTCGAGGAGGGCCAGGCGGTCGAGTTCACCGTCGGCGCCGGTCAGAAGGGCCCGCAGGCGGAGGCCGTCCGGCCCGTCTGAGTGATCTCCGTCCGGACGGCTCCGATGCTCCGGCATCGGGGCCGTCCGCTTTGTGTCGCGGCGCGTCCGTCGCAGCTTGCACTCCCCCCTGTCGAGTGCCAGAATGGGTTAGCACTCACTCCACGCGAGTGCTAAAGACTCATCCTCACGTCCGGGAGGGACGACACACTTATGGCAAAGATCATCGCTTTCGACGAAGAGGCCCGCCGTGGCCTCGAGCGCGGCCTCAACATCCTCGCCGACGCCGTCAAGGTGACCCTGGGCCCCCGTGGCCGCAACGTCGTGCTCGAGAAGAAGTGGGGCGCCCCCACCATCACGAACGACGGCGTCTCCATCGCCAAGGAGATCGAACTCGACGACCCGTTCGAGAAGATCGGCGCGGAGCTCGTCAAGGAGGTCGCCAAGAAGACCGACGACGTCGCCGGTGACGGAACGACCACCGCGACCGTCCTCGCCCAGGCCCTCGTCCGCGAAGGCCTCCGCAACGTCGCCGCCGGCGCCGACCCGATCTCGCTCAAGCGCGGCATCGAGAAGGCCGTCACGGCCATCACCGACGAGCTGCTCGCTTCGGCGAAAGAGGTCGAGTCGAAGGAGGAGATCGCGGCGACGGCATCCATCTCCGCGGCAGACCCGTCCATCGGCGCGCTGATCGCCGAGGCGATCGACAAGGTCGGCAAGGAGGGTGTGGTCACCGTCGAGGAGTCCAACACCTTCGGCACCGAGCTCGAGCTCACCGAGGGCATGCGTTTCGACAAGGGCTACATCAACCCCTACTTCGTCACCGACCCGGAGCGTCAGGAGGCGGTCTTCGAGGACGCGTACATCCTCATCGCAAACCAGAAGATCTCCAACATCAAGGACCTGCTGCCGATCGTCGACAAGGTGATCCAGGAGGGCAAGGAGCTCGTCATCATCGCCGAGGACGTCGAGGGCGAAGCGCTCGCGACCCTGGTGCTGAACAAGATCCGCGGCATCTTCAAGTCGGCCGCCGTCAAGGCCCCCGGCTTCGGCGACCGCCGCAAGGCCCAGCTGCAGGACATCGCGATCCTCACGGGTGGACAGGTCATCACGGAGGAGGTCGGTCTCAAGCTCGAGAACGCCACCACCGACCTGCTCGGCCGTGCCCGCAAGGTCATCATCACGAAGGATGAGACCACGATCATCGAGGGTGCGGGCGAAGCCGACCAGATCGAGGGTCGCGTCACGCAGATCAAGCGCGAGATCGAGAACACCGACAGCGACTACGACCGCGAGAAGCTCCAGGAGCGCCTCGCGAAGCTCGCCGGTGGCGTCGCCGTCATCAAGGCCGGGGCCGCGACCGAGGTCGAGCTCAAGGAGCGCAAGCACCGCATCGAGGACGCTGTCCGCAACGCGAAGGCTGCCGTCGAAGAGGGCATCGTTGCCGGTGGTGGCGTCGCGCTCATCCAGGCCGGCAAGAAGGTCCTCGACGGACTGGAGCTCACCGGTGACGAGGCCACGGGTGCGAACATCGTCCGCGTCGCCATCGAGGCCCCGCTCAAGCAGATCGCGCTCAACGCCGGCCTCGAGCCGGGCGTCGTGGCCAACAAGGTCGCCGAGCTGCCGATCGGCCACGGCCTGAACGCGGCCTCGGGCGAGTACGGTGACCTGTTCGCACAGGGCATCATCGACCCGGCCAAGGTCACGCGCTCCGCGCTGCAGAACGCCGCCTCCATCGCGGGCCTGTTCCTCACGACCGAGGTCGTCGTCGCCGACAAGCCCGAGAAGGCCGCCGCTCCCATGGGCGACCCGTCGGGTGGCATGGACTTCTGAGTCCAGACCCCTGCAGAAGCGCCTCTCCGTTCGCGGAGGGGCGCTTCTGCGTGCAGCCTGATCAGCGAGTGAGCCTGATCAGCGGAAGGGTCGGATCAGCGGAAGAGCCCGGCGGCGGACAGCTCGGTTTGCGCGTACTGATCACCGGCGTGCGCGAGTGCGCCGCCGATGTCGCCCAGGGCGGCCTCGAGCTCGGCTTGCGCGTGCCGCCATCGTTCGACGACCCCCTGGAACGCGACCGCGGCGGTTCCCGTCCACGACCCCTGCAACTGCGTGAGCTGGGCCAGCATGGATGCCGTCTCGCCCTGCAGGCGGTCGCCCGTCGCGCGGATCGCCGCCGTCGCCGCCGCCACCGCGTCGCTGTCGACACTGAAAACTGCCATCGGAACTCCTTTCCCTGGATGTCCGGCCACGCTACGGCGCGCGCCGCAGCCGCGGGGGCGCGGATGCCGCGATCGGTGGACAGCCCGTTGCGTTCGCCCGGTGGGGAGACGGCTCCGGTGGGCAGCGGCCGCCTCAGTCCCCGGCGCGGATCCGCTGGAGGGGCTGGGTCTCGATGAGGAGGTGGTCGGCGGCATCCCGCACGTGAGCGAGGGGGAACGCCACGTGGAAGGTCGCTCCGCCGCCGGGGGTCTCGGTCACCGCGATCGACCCGTGCAGCGCCTCGACGACCGACGCCACGATCGAGAGTCCGAGCCCGGATCCGCCCGTCTCGCGCGTGCGTGAATTGTCGGCGCGCCAGAACCGCTGGAAGATCTTCTCGCGGATCTGCTCGGGAATGCCCTCACCGTGGTCGGCCACGGCGATCCACCCCATCCCGGCTTCCTCGTCGACGCCCACGCTGAGGTCGATCGGCGAACCGGCCGGGGTGTAGCGCCGCGCGTTGCCGAGCAGATTGGCGACGACCTGCCGGATGCGGTTCTCATCGCCGAGGACGATCGGGGCCGGGCCGGTGGGGCGTGCGCCGGTGAAAGCCTCCTCGGACACCGGGGCATCGGTTTCTGGAAGCGCCCGGGGACGGCGCCGCAGCCGGGACAGCGTGGCCCCGGCGATCCTCGGCGGACGACGGCCGAGCGTTGCGGCGGTCCCCGTCGTGGTCGGGACCGGCTCGACGACCGGCGGGAGCGGGGGAGGCGTGTCGTGCGTCACGAGCGAGACCTCGCGGTCGGGTGCCGTCGCGCGCGCATCGAGGGCGGCGTCCCGCGCGATGGGACGGAGGTCGACCTCCCGCACGACGATGTCGCGGCGTTCGTCGAGGCGCGCAAGCGCCAGGAGGTCTTCGACGAGCACCCCCATCCGGATCGCCTCCTTCTCGATGCGCTCCATCGACTGCGCGATCTGCTCGTCGCCCGAGATCGCCCCCATCCGGTAGAGCTCCGCGTAGCCGCGGACGGTGACCAGGGGCGTGCGCAGCTCGTGACTCGCGTCGCCGATGAAGCGGCGCATCTGCTGCACCGTCGCATCGCGCTGTCCGAGAGCCTGATCGATCCGGTCGAGCATCGCGTTGATCGCGGTTTTGAGGCGCCCGACCTCGGTGCGCGGCGAGATGTCGCCCATGCGCTGCGTGAAGTCGCCGGCGGCGATCGACATGGCCGTCGATTCGACCTGCCCGAGGCTGCGGAAAGCGAGGGTGACGAGCCACCGCGTCGCCAGCGCGCCGGCCACGAGGGTGAGCAGCGCCAGCAGCGTGTAGATGCCGATGTACGACGCCACGGTCTGGTTGATGGGAGTGAGGGGCAGTGCGAGCAGCTGCACGTTCGATTCGCGGGCCCCCGGAATCTGCAGGATGTCGACCGCGGCGTGGAAGGTGATCGAGCCGTCGGCCGAGTGCAGCTCGAACGGCGCGGTTCCCTTGATGAGGGCCTGGTCGAGGCCGATCCGCTCCGGGAACTCCGGTGGCTCACCCGAGGCCGGGCCGCCCGTGGCGAGCCGCGTGCCGTCGGGCCCGTACACGGCGATGTAGAACGAGGTCAGCGGGGTCGTGGCCGGCGGCGAGAACTGCGCGATCCCGTCGATCAGCTCGACATCCAGCAGGCTGCTCGCCTGGTCGAGCGTGACGGTCTGGCTGACCGACTGGTCGCGCTCGGCGATCTGGGCGTTGCGGAGGAACACCATCGTGCCGACCCCCGCGGCGAACAGGCCGATCGCGAGCACCGCGACCGTCACGCCGGTCACCTTCGCGCGCAGGCTCAGTCCCCGCCACCAGGCGGTGACCCGGTCGTTCTTCTTCGCGTGCCGCGGTGGGCCGTGGACGGTGTCCATGACGGCGGACTACGCCGTCTTGCCGGCCTTCAGCATGTAGCCGAAGCCGCGCTTGGTCTGGATGAGCGGCTCGCTGGAGTACGGGTCGATCTTGCGTCGCAGGTAGGAGATGTAGCTCTCGACGATGCCCGCGTCGCCGTTGAAGTCGTACTCCCAGACGTGGTCGAGGATCTGCGCCTTGCTCAGCACCCGGTTCGGGTTGAGCATGAGGTAGCGCAGCAGCTTGAACTCGGTGGGGCTCAGGTCGATCGACACGTCGCCGACGAGCACGTCGTGCGTGTCCTGGTCCATCGACAGCTCGCCCGCCTTGATGGTCGATTCCTCGTCGGCCTGCATCGTGCGCCGGAGGATCGCCTGGATGCGGGCCACGATCTCGTCGAGGCTGAACGGCTTCGTCACGTAGTCGTCGCCGCCGGCGTTGAGGCCTTCGATCTTGTCTTCGGTCTCGTCCTTCGCCGTGAGGAAGAGGATGGGCGCGGTGTATCCCGCGCCGCGGAGGCGTTTGGTGACGCTGAAGCCGTTCATGTCGGGCAGCATGACGTCCAGGATGATGAGGTCGGGTTCTTCTTCGAGGACGGCCGAGATCGTCTGGGCGCCGTTGGAGACGGCACGCACCTGGTACCCGGCGAATCTCAGGCTGGTCACGAGCAGGTCGCGGATGTTCGGTTCATCGTCGACGACGAGGATGCGCGCAGCGGTCATACCGCCAGTCTGGCACCGGAATCGTTCAGTTCGCTGGATATCGTCGTCGTCGCGTGGGTCATGATGGATGCATGACGCTTCCCCCCGACGCCATCACGGGCGGTCTCGCCTTCCACCGCCTGATCTTCGCCCGACGCCGGAGCGGATGGTGGACCCCGCTCGTGACGGGGCTCGTCGCGCTCGGGTTCTACGTCGTGATGCTCGTGGGCGTCCTCGTGGTCATGCTCATCGCAGCCTTCGCCGACCCGGGGTTCCTCGGCTCGCTGACCGACCTCGGCAACACCCCGTCGTTCGATCTGACGAACCCGGGGCTGGTCGCCCTCCTCCTCGGCACCATCGTCCTCATGCTGCCGGCGTACGTCCTCGCGTCCCTGCTCATCAACGGGCGCCGGGTGGGGCTGATCTCGTCGGCTGCCGGCCGGCTCCGGTGGCGCTGGATGCTGCTCTGCTCCGGCGTCGCCGTCGCCCTCGCGCTCGTGCTCACCGCCGTGTCGTTCCTCCTTCCCGCAGACGCCGATGCGCCCGCACCGCAGGAGAACCCGCTCTGGCTCGCGACGCTCATCGTCGTCCTCCTGCTCGTGCCGCTGCAGGCAGCGGCGGAGGAGTACATCTTCCGCGGCTACCTGATGCAGGCCATCGGGCGGTGGCTGCGGCATCCGGCCTTCGCGATCCTCCTGCCGGTGCCGCTGTTCGTGCTCGGCCACATGTACGACGTGTACGGGCAGATCGGCGTCGGGATCTTCGCGGTCGCGGCGGGGTGGCTCACGTGGCGCACCGGCGGCCTCGAGGCGGCCATCGCCCTGCACGTGGTCAACAACCTGTGGGGCTTCGTCCTGGGCCTCGCGGGCGGCGAAGACCCGACCGCGACCGACCAGGGCATCTTCAGCCTGCTGTCGTCGTTCGTGCTCATCGGCGGCTACGTCGCCGTGGTCGAGATGCTGTGGCGCCGGTCGCGCCTGCCGCGCACCCTCGTGCTCACGCTTCCCGCGCCCGTGCCGGCGCCGGCATGGCCCGCCCCGGTCGAAAGGGTCGACGCCGCTACGCGGCAGTGATCCCTTCGCCGCTACGCGGCATTGATCCCTTCGCCGCTACGCGGCAGTGATCCCTTCAGCGTCAAGAATCGTGTAGCTGTAGCCCTGCTCGGCGAGGAACCGCTGGCGGTTCTGCGCGAAGTCCTGATCGACCGTGTCGCGCGCGATGAGCGTGTAGAAGCTGGCGGTGTGCCCGCTGGTCTTGGGGCGCAACAGCCGGCCGAGACGCTGGGCCTCCTCCTGGCGCGACCCGAACGAGCCCGACACCTGGATGGCGACCGACGCCTCCGGAAGGTCGATGGAGAAGTTCGCGACCTTCGAGACGACGAGCACCGGGATGCGGCCCTCGCGGAACGCGCCGTACAGCAGCTCGCGTTCGTCGACGGGCGTCGCGCCGGTGATCTGGGGGGCGTCGAGGGCCTCGGCGAGCACATCGATCTGGTCGAGGTACTGACCGATCACGAGGATCTGCTCGCCGGTGTGCCGCGCGACGAGGTCGCGCACGACGCCGATCTTCGCGTGCGCGGTGGCGGCGAGCCGGTAGCGGTCGTCGTCGGCGCCCGCGGCGTTTTCGAGCCGATCGGATGCCGGCAGATCGACGCGCACTTCGTAGCAGACGGCGGGGGAGATGAAGCCCTGGGCTTCGATCTCCTTCCACGGGGCGTCGAAGCGCTTGGGTCCGATGAGGCTGAAGACATCGCCTTCGCGGCCGTCCTCGCGCACGAGCGTCGCGGTGAGCCCCAGCCGGCGACGCGCCTGCAGGTCGGCGGTGAGCTTGAAGACCGGTGCGGGGAGGAGGTGCACCTCGTCGTACACGATGAGGCCCCAGTCCAGCGCATCCAGCAGCGCGAGGTGGGCGTACTCGCCCTTCCGCTTCGCCGTGAGGATCTGGTAGGTCGCGATCGTGACCGGCTTGACCTCTTTCGCCTGACCGGAGTACTCGCCGATCTCCTCGGGGGTCAGCGATGTGCGCTTGAGCAGCTCGTCGCGCCACTGCCGGGCGCTCACGGTGTTGGTGACGAGGATGAGGGTCGTCGTCTTCGTCTCGGCCATCGCGGCAGCGCCCACAAGGGTCTTCCCCGCGCCGCAGGGGAGCACGACGACGCCCGACCCGCCGTCGCGGAAGATGTCGACCGCCTGGCGCTGGTAGGGCCGGAGCGTCCAGCCGTCTTCGGCGAGGTCGATCTCGTGCGGGGTGCCAGGGGTGTATCCGGCATGGTCTTCGGCGGGCCAGCCGATCTTCAGCAGCTCCTGCTTGATGTGACCGCGGGCCCACGCATCCACGACGAACGTGTCGGGAGCGGGCCGGCCGATGAGCAGGGGCTGGATGCGCTTGTTCTTGGCGACCTCGGCGAGCACGGCGGCATCCGTCGCCCGGAGGATGAGGGTGCCCTCGGCATCGCGCTCTATGACGAGGCGGCCGTAGCGGTTCACGGTCTCGCGGATGTCGATCGACACCGACGGGGGCACCGGGAAGCGCGTCCACCGTTCGAGGGTTGCGAGCATGTCCTCCGCGTCGTGGCCCGCCGCGCGGGCGTTCCAGAGCCCCAGTCGGGTGATGCGGTAGGTGTGGATGTGCTCGGGGGCGCGCTCGAGCTCGGCGAAGATCGCGAGCTCGTGGCGCGCGCTCTCGGCCTGCGGGTGGGCGACCTCGAGCAGCACGGTGCGGTCGCTTTGGACGATCAGGGGGCCATCAGCCATAACGGGAAAGTCTACCCGCGTGGGAGGCGGTCGCTCAGACCGGGCGCACACTCACGATGCTCGAGATGGGCAGGGTGCGTTCGACGTCGGCGCCGCGGTCGCGTCCGCGCAGGCGTCCGCCGCCGAGGCCCGTCACTTCGAGCGTGACCTCGCGGTCAGTGCCGTCGGGCAGACGCACCGCGACGATCAGGATGGCGCGCGAGCGCGCGGCCTGCTCGAGCTCACGGCCGAGCCAGGCGGCGTCGGCGTCGTGGGCGTGCGCGGCGCGTAGCCGCGCGACGAGGGGAGCGTAGGCCGCGGCGGGGTCGGGTTCGCCTGCGGACTCGGGGGCGAGGCGGTGGCGATCGAGGGCGCGGCGCTTCCCGTCGAGGTCGACGGCGACGACGGGGTAGCGCGCGTCGGCGATGAGCCAGAACGCCGTCTCCGGGCTGCTGCGGGTGCTGAGGCCGTCGCCGAATCCGACGAGACCCAGCGGGCGCAGCGACTGGTCGACGGCGACGGCGCGCAGCAGCGCGATGTCGTCGCTCGTGACGAGGGTCTGGCCGCTCGCGTCGGGCCCGACGCGGATGGCGCCGTGCCGGGTCGCCGATCGCTCGATCTCGTAGGCGAGCGGCTGCGGCAGACCCGTGAGCGAGAGGGCGGTGAGGAACTCGCGCACGGTCTCGGCGGTCTCGCCGGCCGTGAACGCCTCCGACAGCGACTCGGCCGTGAACCGGTAGGTCGAGGCCTGCGCTCGGGACTCCCGGCGGGCCATCGTGCGCAGACGCATGTCGAGCTGCGGGGCGAGGGGCCCCGGCGCGAT
>JACEFY010000543.1 GCA_016807485.1 Stenotrophomonas maltophilia
CAGGCACTCGCCGTTGATCCCGACACCGGCGGTGAAGCGCGCGCCGTCGAGCGCGTCCATGAGTTCGGCGCCCCACAGCCCTCCGCCGCGGACGAGACTCGTGGCGTACGTCAACGGCATGACGCCGAGGCTCTGGATCAGGTAGCCGCCGACGAAATCGGCGCCCTCCGGTCGGAGGAAGTCCTCGGTGATGAGCGACGACGGGTATCCGCGGTATCCGCGCTGCGGTTCGTCGAACGTGCCCCACACCTGCGTCGCCGGGTGGGCGAGGAAGTTGCGCCCCACCTGCCCGTTCGCGTTGGCGAGCCCGTTGCGCAGCAGGAGGCGCGGCGTCTCGACGCCGCCCGCCGCGAGCACCAGTGCGCGGCACTCCTGCCGGACGTCGACACCGCCCTGGCGGTAGACGACCGCGCGGACGGCGCCGGCGGCATCCGTCTCGATCGTGTGCGCGACCGCCTCGGCGCGGATCTCGGCCCCGGCGGCGAGCGCGGCGGGAAGGTACGTCGTGCCCATCGTCGCCTTCGCGCCGACGCGGCAGCCCTGGTGACACGTGCCGCACGCGATGCACGCGCCCCGGTCGATGCCGTTCTGATGCCGTGCGCGGGTGAGGACGGCGGCGGGCGCGTCGGTGGCGCGGATGCCGAGGACCGCGCAGCCGTCGGCCATGCGGTCGGCGGGCGCGTTGCGCGCAGCGGGCGCGTAGGCGTAGCGGCGGTCGGGATCCCACGGGTAGTGCGCCGGGCCGCTCACCCCGAGGTCGCGCTCCGCGCGGAGGAGGTACGGGTGCAGCTCGTCGAGGTCGAACGGCCAATCGCGGCCCTGCCCGGTCTCGGTGCGCAGGCGCATCTGACCGGCATCCGGTCGGGGCGTGAACGCGCCCCAGTGCAGGGTCGAGCCGCCGACGCCGCGACCGGAGTTGTTCGGCCCGAACGCGGTGGGGTCGGCGCCGCCGGACAGGCCGATGACCACCGGCCCGTCGACGCCGGCGAGAGCGGTCCGCACGGCCAGGCGGATCTCGGCGACGGCGGGATCGAGGCCGGGGCGCTGC
>JACEFY010000544.1 GCA_016807485.1 Stenotrophomonas maltophilia
GGGCGGCGCGAGGTCAGTCGCGCGGGAGTGCGGCGCGGGCATCGGCGGCGGGCATCCCGGCCGCGGTCATGAGGTCGACGGCGAGCGGTCGCAGCGCGCCGAGCAGATTGTGGTCGCCGCCGGCCCGCCCGCCCGCGAGGGTTGCAGCATCCAGTCGCGCGGCCACGGCGCGCACGGCCTCGCGCGCGGGAGGCTCGAACGAGATGTCCGTGAGGGATTCGGCGACCAGGCGCGCGCCGGCAGCGAGTTCGGACAGCAGGTCGGCGGCCACCGGGCGCGGCTGCCGGTCGTCGCTGAGGTAGACCACGCGCCGTGCGATCACCCGCAGGTTGCGGCTGGCCAGGTCGAGATGCGACCGCACCCGCTCGTGCCGCTCCAGCTCGTCGCGCTCCCGTCGGAGGAACGGGGAGATCCGCGCGATGGCGGCGGCGGAGTCGAGCGAGACCCGCCAGTCGTCGACGAGCGGCTGGAGCGCACGGGCCTTCTCGAGGCCGCGCTCCGCCCGCATCCGGTCGCCGCGGCGGAGGGCTTGGACGAGGGTCGCGGCCGCGCTGTCGAACGCGGCGAACAGCGCGCGGCCCTCCCGGGTCGCGGCGCGCAGCGGCCGCCGAGGGACGAGCGCCGTGACCAGGAGCGCCGCCACCCCGCCGACGACACCGTCGATGAGCCGCACGAAGGGGACGCTCGCGGGGATCACCATGACGATCGCCGACTGGATCGTCGCGGCGATGGCGAAGGCGGGCTGGGCCGAGAGGAACCGGGCGACGACGAGGGTGGCCGCGAGAGTGATCGCCAGCTGCCACCACCCGACTCCCGCGACCAACAGGATGAGTTCGGCAATGAGGATGCCGACGATCATGCCGACGACGGTCTCCAGCACGCGTCGCGGGCGGGCGTCGCGGACGAGGCCGAGGCTCGAGACGGTGACCGTCGCGGCGAGGAGCGGCGCCGGATGCCCGAGGACATAGTGCGCGAAGGCGAACGCGGCCGTCGCGGCCAGCACGATCTGCACGATCGCCGGCGCCGAATCGCGGA
>JACEFY010000545.1 GCA_016807485.1 Stenotrophomonas maltophilia
GCTGGCAGCCGGCGACGCTGTCGAACCCGATCAACGACGACACCTGGGTGCAGTGGATGCTGCCGGGGGAAGCGACCACCGGCACCCATTTCATCGCCGTCCGAGCCGTGAACAAGAACGGTGACGTGCAGATCGAGGAGCGCGCCGCGATCTACCCCGACGGGTCGTCGGGGTGGCAGCGGATCCTCGTGACCGTGAGGTGAGCCCGCAGCAGCGGCGACCGTCCCGGCGACGGAACCTAGGATGAGCAGATGACCCGGGTGGCGCTGGCGTCGCCGACGATCCGGCGTCGCCCCGACGAGCAGCCGTCGATCGCGGGCCGCCCCGACGTTCCCGGCCTCATCGACCGCCACGGACGCACCGCGCGAGACCTACGGATCTCGATCACCGAGAAATGCTCGCTGCGCTGCACCTATTGCATGCCGGCCGAGGGACTCCCGGCGATTCCGGCGGACGCTCTCCTGACGCCCGACGAGATCGCGCGCATCGTCGCGATCGCGGTGCGTGACCTGGGGGTGCGTGACGTCCGCTTCACGGGCGGCGAGCCGCTCATGCGCGCCGACCTCGCCGAGATCGTCGCGAAGAGCGCCGCCGTGGCGGACGGTGCTTCGGTGTCGCTGACGACGAACGGCATCGGGCTCGACAAGCGCATCCACGAACTCGTCGCCGCGGGCCTCACCCGCATCAACATCTCGCTCGACACGGTCGACCGCGACCACTTCGCGCGGCTCACGCGCCGCGACCGGCTGCCGGCGGTCTTCGCCGGCATCGAGGCGGCCCGCGCCGCGGGGATCACGCCGCTGAAGATCAACGCCGTGCTGATGCGCGACACGCTCCGTGGCGCCCCCGACCTGCTGGCCTGGGCCCTGGCGAACGGATGCCGGCTGCGCTTCATCGAGCAGATGCCGCTCGACGCCGATGAGGCGTGGGTGCGCGAGAACATGGTCGAAGCCGACGAGCTCCTCGCCGTGCTGGGCGAGCGGTTCGAGCTGTCGCACCCGCACCGGGAAGACCCGTCCGCACCGGCCGAAGAG
>JACEFY010000546.1 GCA_016807485.1 Stenotrophomonas maltophilia
CACGTTCTCGGGATCGCCGCCCAGGGAGCCGATCGGGACGCTCGGCCCGCCGTCGTCGGCGCCGGTTCCGCGCGCGCGGGCGATCGCGTTGCCCACGTGGTAGATCAGGAGCGCAGCGACCGTGCCGAGGACGATCGCACCGAAGCTCAGCGTGCCGAGGTTCATCGTGAAGCCCGCGATCGCGATGACGAACGCGACGGCCACCGTGTACTGGTTGACCGGGCGTGAGAAGTCGACCTGGTTGTCGACCCAGATCTTGATGCCGATGACGCCGATGAGGCCGTAGAGCGCCGTCGTCACGCCGCCGAGCACGCCGCCGGGCATGGCGAAGATGACGGCCCCCACCTTCGGCGAGAACGCCAGCAGGATCGCGAAGGTGCCCGCGACCCAATACGCGGCGGTCGAGTACACGCGGGTGGCGGCCATGACCCCGATGTTCTCGCCGTACGTCGTCGTTCCCGACCCGCCGCCGAGCCCGGCGATCGTGGTCGCGAGGCCGTCGGCGAGGAGGGCCCGGCCGGTGCGCCGGTTGATCGTGGGATCGCCCGTCATCGTCGCGACGCCCCGAACGTGCCCGACGTTCTCGGCGACCAGCACGAGGATGACCGGCAGGAACATCGGCAGCATCGCCCACGCGTGCGCGTCGCCGAACGCCGGCAGGTGGAACTCGGGCAGGCCGATCCAGGCGGCATCCGCGACACCCGACCAGTCGATGCGCCCGAGGATCGCCGCCACGACGTAGCCGAACACGACGCCGAGGAAGATCGAGACCCGGCCCAGGAACCCGCGGAACAGCACCGCGAACACGATGCAGGCGACGAGGGTGATCGTGCCCAGCAGCGCATCCTGCTGGAAGTTCTGCCAGGCGACGGGCGCGAGATTCAGCCCGATCAGGGCGACGATCGCGCCCGAGACGACCGGAGGCATGAGCTTCTCGATCCATCCGGTGCCCGTCGCCTGCACGAGGAATCCGATGCCGGCGAGCAGGATGCCGGCGACGAAGACGCCGAGGAGCGCCTGCGAGATCTGCTCAC
>JACEFY010000065.1 GCA_016807485.1 Stenotrophomonas maltophilia
GCGCCCGCCGGACCGGGCCCCGAAAGCGCCGGCGCGGGCACCCCGCACTGGACGGTCGTCGCGCAGTCGCTCACCGACACCCTGCTCGCCCGTTCGGCCGAAGCCATCGCGCGGGCGACGGGCCAGCACCGTCGGGATGATGGAGCATGAACGAGATCTTCGCCTTCATCGGCAGCTACTGGTGGATCGCCTTTCCCCTGGCCGGCGTCGGCGCCGGTCTCTTCCGCCGCTTCGAGTACCTGTCGGCGCAGCGCCACAAGCGCCGCCTCGAGGTCATCAAGGCCAAGGGCGAACTGCGTGCGGTGCGCATGGATGCCGGTGCCGAGCCGCAGGCGATCACGAAGCCGTCGCCTCTCCCCGACCAGCTGACGAAGATCTTCACGACGCACGATGCGATCACGGCCCGGTGGCTCGACTACGAGCTCGACGTCGCGAAGCTCATCGCGTTCCCCACGATGAGTGACGGCCGCCAGGAGCTCACCGCCGCCTTCCTCCGCGCCAAGAAGGTGGCCGATTCGCTCCGGCCGGCATCCGTCGACGCGAAAGTGACACCCGACCAGGTGACGGAGTATCGCGCCGCGGTGACCGATTTCGAGGTGGCATTCGAGCTCGCCGAGCGCGACGCGCGCCGTGTGCGCGACTCGCAGTTCAGCGATGTGGAGCGCAAGCGGCTGGCGACGGCGCAGAAGCTGCTCGCGGTCGCGCTCGATCAGTCCGCGACCCCCGCCGAGCGGCAGGTCGCCTACCGCCGCGTGCGCGACGAGGTCGAGGGTCTGCTCTCGCTCTCCGATGAGGCGGTCGACCTGCTCGAGAAGAAGGTCGCCCTGCAGCTCGAGGCCTGATCCCGCCTCGCGAATCACCACCCCGCACGCGAATCACCACGCGGCTCGCGCGAATCGCGTGGTGATTCGCGCGGCGCGTGGTGATTCGCGGGGGCGGTCAGGAGGTGAGCGAGTCGACCCAGTCCTGGTTCGCCGCGATCCACTCGCGCACGACGGGGGTGTAGTTGTCGCCGGAAGTGGCGGCGGAGTTGAAGAGCGCGTCCTCGAGCGAGTACAGCGTCTCGCTCGGCATCTCGAAGTCCGAGATCCACTCGTGCACCTCGGGGAAGTCCGTGGCGAACGACGTCGCCGCGATCGAGTGGATGCCCTCCGCGTCGCCGAGGAGGCCCTTCGGGTCGTCCAGGTCCTTGATCGGGAAGGCGTTGTACGCCCAGTGCGGGCGCCACATCGTGATGGCGATGTTGTCGCCGGCATCCGTCGCCTTCTGCAGTTCGGCGAGCATCGCCGGCGTCGACGACTCGACGAGGTCCATGTCGTCCAGGCCGTAGCCCGGCACGACCTCGTCGGCCGTGATGCGCATGAGCCCCGAACCCGGCTCGATGCCGACGATGCGGCCGCCGAAGTCGGCGGATGCCGCGGCGAGCTCGTCGAGCGAGTCGATGGGGGCGTCTTCGTTCACGGCGATGGTGAGCTTGGCCTCGTCGTTCCAGGCGCCGAGGTCCTCGACCTCGTCGCCGAAGCGCTCCAGGTAGTCGGCGTGGGTGATCGGCAGCCACGTGTCGAGCACGAGGTCGAAGTCACCGCCCGCCAGTCCCTGGTACACGGGCGCGACGTCGGCGAACGTGAGCTCGACGTCGTATCCCTTCTCCTCGAGGATCGTCTGCCACAGGTACGACGCGGCGATGCCCTCGTCCCACCCGTTGAACACGGCGATCTCGATGGGGCGGTCGGCCGGCCCGGCTCCTCCGTCGGCCTCGGCTCCTCCGGCGCAGCCGGCGAGGGCGAGCGTGGCGGCTCCTGTCAGGGCGATGGTGCTCAGGATGCTGTTTCTCTTGGTCATCGTGACGTCCTCTCCATCCGCCGGCCCTGCTGGTGGGCGCGCGCGGATCGGTCGTTGTGTGTCGAGCGCGGAGTCTCCGCGCTCCCGGCGAGTGATGGGCTCGCCCGGTCGTGGGGTCTGTCAGGCGGCGGTCGGGATGCGGGCGGCCGGTGCCGCGGCATCCTGCTCGCCGGTCGCCGGCGCTGTCTTCGCCGTCCGGCCACCGCGGCTGCGGCCGCCACCACCGAAGGCCGAGGTGAGGCGATCGAGGATCATCGCGATGATCACGATCGAGATGCCGGCCTCGAACGCGAGCCCGACGTCGATGCGGCCGAGCGCCCGGACGATCTCGCCGCCGAGCCCGCCGGCGCCGACCATGCCGGCGATCACGGCCATCGACAGGCTCAGCATGATGACCTGGTTGATGCCGGCCATGATCGACGGAAGCGCCAGCGGGATCTGGATCTGGCGGAGCACGCGCGCGGGCGACGCGCCGAACGCGAAGCCCGCCTCGACGACCTCCTCGTCGACGCCCCGGATGCCGAGCTCGGTGAGCCGCACCCCGGGCGCGAGCGCGAACATGATCGTCGCGATCATGCCGGGCACGGGGCCGACCCCGAAGAAGAAGATCGCCGGGATCAGATAGACGAACGCGGGCATGGTCTGCAGGAGGTCGAGCAGCGGCCGGACGACCCGCGAGACGCGGTCGTCGCGCGCGGCCCAGATGCCGAGCGGGACGGCGATGAGGATCGCGACGACAGCGGCCACGAGGACGAGCGCGAGGGTGTCCATCGCGTTCTCCCACTGGTCGACACCGACGATCACGAGAAGGCCGAGCGCCGTGCCGAGCGCGAGCTTGCCTCCGCGGACGACGAAGGCGAGCACCGCGAAGAGGGCGATGACGATCCAGAACGGTGGGGCGGTGAGCGCGGCGTCGAGGCCGCCGTACACGCTCTTCAGGACGGTCGAGATGAGATCGAACAGTCCACCGAGGGTGTCGCCGAGAACATCGACGACGGTCTCGGCCCACTCGCCGATCGGAAGGCGGAAGAAGTCCATCAGCGCACGCTCCCTTCGCCGACCGCGACATCCGGCACGAGCGTGCCCTCGGTCGCGGCATCCACGAGCGGGGTGAACTGCGCGACCATGTCGATGGGGCTCTGGATGATCGGCATCTCGCGGGTGGTGGCGGGCACATTGCCGAGGGCGGCCAGCAGCGTCACCCGCGGGATGACACCGAGGAGGCGGCGGTTCTCGTCGACGACCGCGAGGGGTACGGTCGCCTCGACGGCGGTCTCGACGATGTCGGTGAGGAGGTCGTCGGGGCCGACCGTCGGCACGTGCGCGTCGACGATCCGGCGCAGGTCGGTCTCGCCCGACTTGACGGCGCGGATGACCGCCCGATCCGTGACGACGCCGACGAGGCGGCGGTTCTCGACGGCGAAGACCGATCCGACCTGCTGGGCGCGGAGCGTGCGGAGGGCGCCGCGCACGCCGGCGCTAACGGGCGTGGTCTGGTGCGGCGGTTCCATGACGGATGCCGCCGTCAGCACGCGGGCACGGTCGACGTCCTGGACGAACTGCGCGACGTAGTCGTTGGCCGGGTCGGTGAGGATCTCCTCCGGCGTGCCGTTCTGCACGATCCGCCCGTCGCGCATGACCGCGATGCGGTCGCCGAGGAACATGGCCTCGTTGAGGTCATGGGTGATGAAGACGATCGTCCGTCCGAGTTCGCGCTGCAGTTCGACGAGCTGTTCCTGCATCTCGCGGCGGATGAGCGGGTCGAGCGCCGAGAAGGCCTCGTCCATGAGGAGGATGTCGGTGCCCGCCGTCAGGGCGCGGGCGATGCCGACGCGCTGCCGCATGCCTCCCGACAGCTCGTCGGGCATGGCGAGCGCGCGATCGCCGAGCCCGACGCGGTCGAGGATCTCCTGGGCGCGCCGGCGACGCTCGGCCTTTCCGATGCCCTGGATCTCGAGCGCGTAGGCGGCGTTGTCGAGCACCGTGAGGTGCGGGAGCAGGGCGAAGTGCTGGAACACCATCGACACCGACGCGCGGCGGATCGAGCGCAGCTCTCCGGGTGACGCGTCGGCGACGCTGCGCCCTCCGATGACGACGTCGCCGTGGCTCGGCGGGAGCAGCCCGTTGAGCATGCGGATGATCGTCGACTTGCCCGAGCCGGACAGCCCCATGATGACGAAGATCTCGCCGGGTTGCACGGTGAAGCTCGCGTCGATCACCGCCGCGGTGCCGGCGGCGGCGACGTCGGAGCGGGATTCGCCGGCGCGCAGCCGCGCCACGGCGTCCTTCGGGTTTCGGCCGAAGACCTTGTACAGGTTCTTCGCCTCGAGAGCGGGGGTTTCGGTCACAGCACACCTCAGCAACCACTCGGCGAGTGGCGGCATCCGTCGCGCCCGGGTGATGACCGGTGTGCGCGCGGTGCGCATCGGGGCGCGGACGTCGGGTCCGCGGCCAACCGGCCATCGACCGTACGCCCGTCGGTCTGATGCGCGCGGGCACCACCGACGGTCGCGGACTGGTCGAGAGGGCCCGCCACGCGGAGGGCCGTGTCCACGGTTTCATCGTCGACGGGTCACGGCAAATTCGCGTTTCCGCGCGCAGGCGGCTATCACGCGTGCGCGATCCGGATGGGTCTTGACAGGATCCAGGTCACATGGTTCATTAGTCATGTAACTAACCAACGCACTCAGGGGGACACGTGATCGAGGAAGGCAAGGCGCTGTTCGTCCAGATCGCGGAGCGCGTCGAGGACTCCATCCTCGACGGCAGCCTCGCCGAAGACACCCGCGCCCCGTCGACCAACGAACTGGCCGCTTTCTACCGGATCAACCCGGCCACGGCCGCGAAGGGAGTCAACATGCTCGTCGACAAAGGTGTGCTCGCCAAACGCCGCGGGGTCGGCATGTTCGTCGCCCCCGGCGCCCGCGAATACCTCCTCGGAGAGCGCCGCGCGGCGTTCGCCGACCGATTCATCCAGCCGCTGCTCACCGAAGCGCGGGCCCTCGGCCTCGGGCCCGAAGCCCTGGCAGAGCTCGTGCGCGAGCGGGCGGCATCCGACACCATCGAAAGGACCGCACCATGACCGCTGTGATCGAGGTGGAGAACCTCACCAAGCGCTACCGCGACACCCTCGCGCTCGACGACGTCTCGTTCTCCATCGAGGAGAACACGATCTACGGACTGCTCGGCCGCAACGGCGCCGGGAAGACGACCATCATGTCGATCCTCACGGCGCAGAACTTCGCCACGTCCGGTGAGGTGCGGGTCTTCGGCGAGAAGCCCTACGAGAACGCCCGCGTGCTGAGCCGACTGTGCTTCGTGCGCGAGAGCCAGCGGTACCCCGACGACGCGCAGCCGCGGCATGCGCTGCGTATGGCGGCGATGTTCTTCCCGAACTGGGATCAAGCGCTGGCCGACCGCCTGGTCGAGGAGTTCCGCCTCCCGCTGAAGCGCCGCATCAAGAAGCTCTCCCGAGGCCAGCTTTCGGCCGTGGGCGTCATCATCGGTCTCGCCTCGCGTGCCGAGATCACCTTCTTCGACGAGCCGTACCTCGGGCTCGACGCCGTCGCGCGGCAGATCTTCTACGACCGCCTGCTCGAGGACTACGCCGAGCATCCCCGCACGATCGTCCTGTCCAGTCACCTCATCGACGAGGTCTCGAACCTTCTCGAGCGCGTGCTCGTCGTCGACGAGGGCCGCATCGTGATGGACGAGGAGACCGACAGCGTGCGCGACCGCGCGGCGACGATCGTGGGCGATGCGACCGCGGTCGAAGCCTTCGTCGCCGGCCGCGAGGTCCTCCACCGCGAATCGCTCGGCCACGTCGCCTCGGTCACCGTCCTCGGGGCCCTCACCGCGGCCGACCGCGCCGCGCTGGATGCCGCAGGTCTCGAGGCCGGCCCGGTCTCGCTCCAGCAGCTCATCGTCCGCACCACCCAGAACCCCCATTCCCGCACGTCCGAAGACGAAGGAGCACTCCGATGAAACGCACTCTGACGGTCGCGCGGATGCAGTTCGTGAACAAGACCACGTTCATCTGGACCCCGCTGATCATCCTCGGCGCGACCTTCGCGCTGTCGCTCGTGATCTTCGCGCTCATCCCGTACGACGGCGCGAAGTGGGGCGGCGGCAGCCAGGCCCCGATCTGGTATTTCTTCGCCGTCGGCATCATGGCCCTCAGCTACACGTTCCCGTTCTCGCAGGCACTCAGCATCACGCGGCGCGAGTTCTTCTTCGGCACGCTGCTGGCGGCGCTCGTGACCTCGGTGCTGCTCGGCGCGATCTTCATCGTCGGCGGGCTGCTCGAGAAGGCCACCGGGGGCTGGGGGGTCAACGGCTACTTCTTCTACCTAGACTGGGTGTGGACCTCGGGTCCGCTGCTGGCGGGGGTGTTCTTCGCGAGCGTCGCCCTGCTGCTGTTCGTGACCGGCTTCTGGGGCTCGACGATCTACCGACGCTTCGGGGCACTCGGCCTCACCGTCACCCTCGTCGGCCTCGGGCTGCTGCTCGTCGGTGCGCTCTGGCTCACCTCGCGGCTGACGACCTGGCCGGAGGTGGGCGCATGGCTGGCGGCGCTCACGGTGCCGGCGCTCATCGGGTGGGTCGTCGTGGCGATCGCCGCACTCGGGGCGGTCTCGTTCGCGACGCTCCGCCGCGCGACGCCGTGACCCCGCCCGCCGCGGCCGGAGTCAGCGCTCTTCGGCCGCGGCGGTGTGGTGGCGGATCACTTCCGCCACCACGAAGTTGAACCACTTCTCCGCGAACTCGGGGTCGAGGTCGGCATCGAGTGCCAGCTGACGGAGCCGGGCGATCTGCTGCTCCTCACGTGACGGGTCGGATGCCGGCATCCCGTGTTCGGCCTTCAGCACCCCGACCTGCTGCGTCGCACGGAACCGCTCGGCCAGCATGTGCACGAGCGCCGCGTCGATGTTGTCGATGCTGCTGCGCAGTCGGCGGAGGGTCGCTGTCGGGTCCGTGCCGTCGGTCATGCCCCCGACCCTACCGCGCCCTAGAGTGTGTCCCATGAGACCTCGCCGCGCCGCCCGCATCGCCGCCACAGACGCGCCCTCGGCGCCCGTTTCCGCGCCGGCCGTCGACTCCGCGCCTGTCGAGGCTCCCCGCGACCGCACCTTCTGGACCTACCTGAACCGGCCCTTCGGCGTCGGATTCCTCCTGACCCTCGGCGCACTCGTCGCGATCGGCCTGGGCGCCGCCGTCACGAGCCTCGCCACGATCTGGATCTACGTCGCCTTCGCCCTGTTCGCCGCTCTGGGCCTCGACCCGATCGTGCGGCGCCTCGAGCGACGGCACATTCCGCGCGTCTGGGGCATCGTCATCGTCTACGCCGTCTTCGCCGTGCTGCTGGTCGGCGTCCTCTGGCTGGTCCTGCCGACGGTGATCCGCCAGATCGCACAGTTCCTCAGTGACATCCCCGCGATGATCTCCGACTTCCAGCGCACCGATGTCTACGCGTGGATCCGCGACCAGTTCGGCGACCAGGTGCCCGTCTGGCTCGACGAGATCCAGAAGTTCATCACCAACCCGAACAACATCGCCACCATCGGCGGTGGGGTGCTGCAGGTCGGCGTCGGGATCGCCACGTCGATCTCCGGGATCATCATCATCATCGTGCTGAGCCTCTACTTCCTCGCGTCGCTCGATCAGATGAAGGCGGCGTTCTACCGTCTCGCCCCCGCCCGCAACCGCGCGTTCGTCGGGGAGATGACCGAGGAGATCACCGGCTCGGTCGGTGCGTACCTCATGGGGATGGTCGTCCTGGCGTTCTTCAACGCGCTGATGACCTTCCTGCTGTACTCGATCCTCGGCCTGCCGTTCCCCCTGCTGTTGGCGGTCGTGGCGTTCTGCCTGACGATCATCCCGCTCGTCGGTACCGTGATCTTCTGGATCGTCGGGACGGTGGTGGCGCTCCTCTCCAGCCCCCTCGCCGCGCTCGCCTTCGGCGTGATCTACCTGCTCTACATGCAGATCGAGGCATACGTCCTGACGCCCAAGGTGATGAACAAGGCCATCGCCGTGCCGGGCTCGCTCGTGGTGATCGGCGCGCTTGTCGGCGGCACGCTCATGGGACTCCTCGGCGCACTCGTGGCGATCCCCGTGACGGCGTCGATCCTCCTCATCATCAAGAAGGTCTTCATCCCCCGTCAGGACGCCAAGGTCTGACTTCTCCGCCTCAGCGGTCGGCGAGGAGGTGCGTCGGCGACGGCGCGGCCACACGGTGCCGCACGCGGCCGGGCACCCCGGAGCGCTCGTCGATCGCGAGGGACACGACGTCGTGCGACCGTTCGCCGGCGATCAGTACGGTGTCGCGCTCGACGATGTGGTGCCGCGGCCACGTGACGCCCGACTCGACCAGCGCGACCGTGCTGAGGGCGTCGCCGGCACCCCCGACGCGGAGCGTCGCGACCGTGTCACTCCCCCGCACGCCGACGTGGACGAAGCGCGCGTCACGGGTGAGCGTGATCTCCGCCGGGAAGTCGGCGCCCTCGACCGTGCCGACCAGCGGCGCGCCGCCGACGAGCGTCCACCCGCCGTCCTGCTCGGGACGGACGACGAAGACCTCGTTGGAGTGCTCCGTCACCACGAACAGATGCCCGCTCGGGTGCCACACGCTGTGCCGGGGTCCGCTCCCGCGCGGCAGCACGACCCGCCCGCTCTCGCGCAGCCGTCCGCCCCGCGCGTCCCAGATGCGCAGCTGGTCCAGTCCGAGATCGATGCTCACCAGACCCGCCGGCGTGAACCGCGCCTCGTGGGCGTGCGGACGGCGCCCACCGTCGTCGCGGGGCTCGGCCGGCAGCGGTTCGGCGCGCGCAGACAGCAAGTCGACGAGCGCGTCCATCGCCGACCGCTCCGGACGCGGTTCGGGGACACCGGCCGCAGTGGTGAACCCGGTCGGCACGCCGATCCCGCCCAGATCGGCCGGGTCTGCCGGATCGGTGCGGGCGAACGGGTCGCGGGGCGGTTCCCCGACGACGGCGGTGGCGAGCGCGCCGCGGGAATCCAACCCGACCCGCACGACGGCCCCGTCGTAGCTCGACGCCACCAGCCACCCGCCGTCCGGGGCGACCGCGACGTGGCACACGGCGCTGCCCACCGGAATCGCCGCACCGAGCGGGGCGAACGACGCGGCGCCCGTGCGTCGGAAGGCGCGGACCGTCCCCGCCCCCTCCATCGCGGCGTAGAGCACGAGGAGGGTCGGATGCCACGCGAGCCACGAGGGCGACCCCCCGACGGGGACCGCGTCGGCGAAGGCGAGCTGACTGCC
>JACEFY010000547.1 GCA_016807485.1 Stenotrophomonas maltophilia
CGGTCGTCGCCGCTCGGCGACTCCCTCGCCTGGTCCGTATTCAGTCCGGTCGGTGCGGCGGCTGCCCCCGCGCCGCGCCGATCCGCGGCGGGATTCGGGTGGCCGCGCGCTCGAGACTGAGTACGGATCGCGGACGGGCTGCCTCCCGTGTCTCCGCGGCCGGAGAGCACGCGGGGCGTGCGGCCCTCACGGGGCAGTTCGTGCCGCATCCCCGCCGCGTTGCGGCACGAACTGACCCCCGAAGTACGGCATCCGTTTGGCAAGCGCTTTCCGAGGGGCATCGGCCGGCGCTATGCTCGGCGGATGGCCCCGTCGACGAGGAGTGCGATGCGCATCGTGATCGCCGTCGACAGCTTCAAAGGCTCGATCACCGCGTCTGCCGCCGCCGCCGCGGTGGCGCGGGGCTGGCGCGCCGGTCGTGCCGCCGACGAGCTCGTGCTGCGCCCCATGGCCGACGGCGGCGAAGGCACCCTCGAGGCCTTCGCGACCGGCGTCGCAGGGGCGGAGCGGATGCCGGTGACGGTCCGCGGCCCGCACGACCGTGAGGTTGCGGCATCCTGGCTCCTCCTTCCGGACGGCACGGGCGTCGTCGAGCTCGCGTCGACCAGCGGCATCGAGCTCCTGGGCCACGAGCGGCGGGCGTGGGATGCCGGCACGGCCGGCTTCGGCCAGGCGATCGCGGCGGCGCTCGACCACGGGGTCTCGCGCCTCGTGCTCGGCATCGGCTCGAGCTCCTCGACCGACGGCGGCGCAGGCGTGCTGCACGCGCTCGGCGCACGCCTCGTCGACACCGCTGGCGCGCCGATCGCACCGGGCCTGCGTGGTCTTACCGAGCTCGTGGCGGTCGACCTCGCCGGGCTCCGGATGCCGCCATCGGGAGGCGTCGTTGTGCTGAGCGACGTCACCAATCCGCTCCTCGGGCCCCGCGGCGCCGCGGCCGTGTTCGGTCCGCAGAAAGGGCTCGCCCCGGATGAGGTCCCCGCGGCCGACGCCGCGCTCGCGCGCTACGCCGACCTG
>JACEFY010000548.1 GCA_016807485.1 Stenotrophomonas maltophilia
CAGCTCGGGCGCTTCGGCGACGACCGCGCCGAACGCCGCGGCGAGCGCCTGATGGCCGAGGCACACGCCGAGGAGCGGGATGCCGGCATCCACCGCCGCGCGGACGACGTCTATGGACGCGCCCGCTTCCTGCGGCGTTCCCGGCCCCGGCGAGACGAGCACTCCGCCGAAGCCCGCGATCGCCGCGGGAGGGTCTGTCAGCGCATCCGCCTCGACCATGGTCGTCTGCGCGCCGAGCTCGTGCAGGTAGCCGACGAGGGTGTGCACGAAGCTGTCGTGGTTGTCCACGACGAGGATGCGCCCGGCATCCGGCCGGTCAGTCACCGATGGTGGATTCCGTGGGCGTGATGAACGTGGCCGCCCAGGGGAAGACATGCCAGAACAGGCCGTACAGCACCGCCGCCGCGAGGACGAGCAGGATGAGGACCCGCAGCCACGCGGGTCCGGGGAGGATTCGCCACAGTGCCCCATACATCAGGCGGTCGCCCCTTCGGTGAGCGCGGCGGGCGGACCCTCCGCAGTGGGTGTGAAGTCGTCGAAGACGGCGTACGCGATGATGCGCTCGAGCATGTTGAGCTTGGGGGCGCAGCTCGTGAGGGTGAGGTAGCGCCCGTTCGCCGCGACACCCGTCTGCTGGGGCACCGGAAGGAGCACCTCGACCTGGGTGTCCTGCACGTACTCGAGGGTGCGGAAGCGGTAGGTGTACCAGCCCTCCTGGGTCTGGATGACGATCGCATCGCCCACGACGAGCTTGTCGATCGGGTCGAACGGCTGCCCCGACGTCCACCGGTGCGCGGCGTAGACGGTGTTGCCGATCTCGCCCGGCATGGCGGTGTCGGCGTAGTGCCCGATCTCACCGAGGTCGAGGATGTCCTTCCGGCTCGTGCCGCCGGCGATCGTGAACTTCCAGTCCGCTCCGAACCGCGGCACGAACATCACGCCGAACTGCTCGCCGTGCGCCGGTTGCGCGCGCACGGGGATGACGGTCTCGGCGGGCGCCTCGGGGGCC
>JACEFY010000066.1 GCA_016807485.1 Stenotrophomonas maltophilia
CGCCGTCGCGCCGCCGAGCACCGTGATCGCCGCAAGGACCTCCAGGCGCGGCGCGGTGCCGACGGGCCCGAGTCGGCGCCGCGCTGCCCACCCGGCGAGGAAGCCCACGGCGATCACCGCGAGCACGGTCAGCAGCATCCACGATGAGGACGTCTCGGGCACGATCCCGAGGATCGGGATGCCGGGGAGCACCCCGAGGCTCGTGCCGGCAGGAGACACATTGGTGCCGACACCGATCGCGAAACCCGGGCCGGCCGCGAACGAGAGTCCCCATACGGCGAGGGTCGGCAGGTAGGCGAGCTGACCGAGCGTGAACACGACGGCGCCGACGGCGTCGACGTGGGCCGCTTCGTACAGGGCGACGACCTCTCCCCCGCGGGCGACGAGCCCGACCACGACGACGGCTGCGCCGAGCCCGATGATGCCCGCGCCGGCGACGCCGAGACCCACCCCCGCCGCCGCGGCCTGTCCGTGACGACCGCGGCGCGGCCGCACCGCGTCGACGAGGCCGTCGTCGCCCCCGCGCCACCCGCCGAACGCGGTTCGGTGCCCGCCCTCCTCAAGGCGGCGCTCGCCCAGCTCGGCCCGGCCCGGACGGAGCGCGCCGGTGCCTGACCTCAACGGCCCGGAGCTGCCCGAGCTGCCCGAAGACGAGATCGAACTCGCGGTCGAGGGTGCGCTCCGCCCCGCGTCTCTCGCCGAGTTCGTCGGACAGCACAAGGTGCGCGGCCAGCTGCAGCTGCTGCTCGACGCCGCCCGCATCCAGCAGCGCCCCGCCGACCACATCCTGCTGTCCGGACCTCCCGGGCTCGGCAAGACGACGCTCGCGATGATCGTCGCCCACGAGAGCGAGCGGCCGCTGCGGCTCTCCAGCGGCCCGGCGATCCAGCACGCCGGCGACCTCGCCGCGCTCCTGTCGAGCCTCGTGCCGGGCGAAGTGCTCTTCATCGACGAGATCCACCGCATGGCGCGCTCCGCCGAGGAGATGCTGTATCTCGCGATGGAGGACTTCCGCATCGACATCATGGTCGGCAAGGGAGCGGGAGCCACCAGCATCCCGCTCGATCTCGCCCCGTTCACCCTCGTCGGCGCGACGACACGCTCCGGGATGCTGCCCAATCCGCTCCGCGACCGCTTCGGCTTCACCGCGCACCTGGAGTACTACGAGCCGGCAGAGCTCGAAGACGTCATCGCCCGCTCCGCCGTGGTCCTGGGCGTCGGGCTGCCGGCGACGGCCCGCGCCGAGATCGCGCGGCGCTCCCGCGGCACACCGCGCATCGCCAACCGCCTGCTGCGCCGCGTACGCGACTACGTCATCGTCCACGGCGCCGCGGGGCCCGGGCGCGGCAGCGATGCGACCGAGCACGATGTGCAGGCCGCTCTCGAGCTGTACGACGTCGATGCGATCGGTCTCGACCGACTCGACCGGGCGGTGCTGGATGCGGTCGTCCGTCGATTCCGCGGGGGACCGGTAGGGCTCGGCACGCTCGCCGTGACGGTCGGGGAAGAGGCCGAGACGATCGAGTCGGTCGTGGAGCCGTACCTCGTGCGCATCGGGTTCCTGGGGCGCACCCCGCGGGGCCGGGTCGCGACGGCGGAGGCGTACGCCCACCTGCGCGTGCCGGAGCCCGGCGGGGCCCTCCGGATCGATGACCTATAATCGCTGAAGGCTTCACGGCCGTTCTCGCGCTCACCGCATCCTCCATCGAGCGCACTCCCCGAAAGGTGTCATCCGCATGGATTGGATTCTGCTCGTCGCCATGGCGGCGCTCCTCGGCTTCATGTTCTGGAGCTCGCGTCGGCGCGCAGCACGTCTCAAGGCGGAGCAGGAGACCAAGGCTCAGCAGATGGTGCCGGGCGTGAAGGTGCTCCTGCAGGGCGGCCTCTACGGCACGCTCGTCGCCTACGACGCCGAGGACCTCTCGAAGTCGGCCCAGGTCGAGCTCGCCCCGGGCGCGGTCGTCGAGGTGCACAGCCAGGCGATCCTGCGCGTCGTCGAGCCCGACGCCGAGCCGCTGACGGACGAAGAGTTCGACGAGGCCGAAGAGGACCAGGCCGAGTACCAGGCCGACGTCGCCGAGGGCGTCATCACCCCGGTCGAGGGACGTCCCGTCGCCGACGGCGACGACACGCCCAAGGCCTGACACACGCGTCCGCTCCGGCGGATTTCTCGCAGAAAGCTGACCCTCCGTGGCCACACCCACCCCTGTTCGCCATGCCTGGCGCGCACTGACCGGCCTCCTGATCGTCACCGCCGTCCTCTTCGGCGTGAACGCTCTGGGCGTCTACGCCTTCGGCAAGAGCTCGTGGACTCCTGAGCTCGCGCTCGACCTCCAGGGCGGCACGCAGATCATCCTCCAGGCGAAGACGCCGGACGGATCGGCGCCGACCACCGACCAGATGAACCAGGCCGCGGCCATCATCCGCCAGCGTGTGGATGCCTCGGGCGTCGGCGAGACCGACATCACGACCCAGTCGGGCAACCAGATCGTCGTGCAGATCCCCGGGCCCGCCGACGACGAGACCCGTGACCGGATCGCATCGTCGGCGCAGATGCAGCTGCGCGCCGTGCTCTACACGACGGCGGCGAGCACGTCCTACGTGGGCGAGGACGGCAATCAGACGCCGTACCCGACGCCCGACCCGAGCCTCGAATCGACGCCGACCGCAGCCCCCACGGACGGCAGCGACCTCAGCTGGGTGACGCCCGCCCTGCAGGCGCAGTTCCTCGCGTACGACTGCGCCGATGAGGCCAACGACCCCGCGAACGCGCCGAAAGACCAGCCGCTCATCGCCTGCAGCCCGACCGGCACCGAGAAGTACCTCCTCGGACCAGTCGAGCTCGACGGCTCGTCGATCTCCGACGCGAGCTTCGGCATGAACTCGCAGAGCGGCCAGTGGGCCGTCAACGTCGTCTTCGACGGCGAGGGCACCAAGATCTTCGCCGATGTCAGCAAGCGCCTCTACGCGTTCACGCAGGCCGGCACGACGCCGCAGAACCAGTTCGCGTTCGTCCTCGACGGCGCCGTCATCTCCGCTCCGTCGATGAACGGGGTGATCAGCGACGGCAAGCCGCAGATCACCGGCAGCTTCACACAGGAGAGCGCGAAGACCCTCGCCGACCAGCTCAAGTACGGCGCCCTGCCGCTCAGCTTCGAAGTTCAGAGCTCCAACGCCATCTCGGCCACACTCGGCTCGCAGCAGCTGCAGATCGGCCTCATCGCCGGGCTGATCGGCCTCGCGCTCGTCGCGCTGTACTCGCTCATCGTCTACCGCGCGCTCGGCTTCGTCATCATCGCCTCGCTGCTCGTGATGGGCGTGCTCACCTACATCACGCTGTGCATCCTGGCGTGGCGCATGGGCTTCCGGCTCTCGCTCGCCGGCGTCGCGGGCCTCATCGTGACGATCGGCTTCACCGCCGACTCGTTCATCGTCTACTTCGAGCGCATCCGAGACGAGCTGCGCGACGGCAAGTCGATCACCGGTGCTGTCGAGGACGGCTGGGGACGCGCGAAGCGCACGATCTACATCTCGAAGTCGATCAACATCCTCGCGGCCGTGGTGCTCTACATCCTCGCCGACGCGACCGTGAAGGGCTTCGCATTCACGCTGGGGCTCACGACCGTCATCGACATCGCGATCTTCATCCTGTTCACCCACCCGGTGCTGCAGCTGCTCGCGCGCACGAAGTTCTTCGGCGGCGGTCACCCGCTGTCGGGCCTCGACCCCGAGGCGCTGGGCGCCGTCTACCGCGGGCGCGCGCAGTTCCGCGCCCCCGTCGATGCGACCGCCGCGAAGGGGTCAGCCGCCCGTCGAGCCGGCCGCTCGCGCGGTGAGGCCGAGCGCCGCCAGACCATCGCCGAGCGCAAGCAGGCCGAGATCGCGGCCCAAGGCCGCTCCACGACGGAGGGGGACGACTGATGCGCTCCATGAATCAGCTCGGCAACGACCTCTACACCGGGAAGACATCGTTCCCGTTCGTCGGCCGACGGCGCCTGTGGTTCATCATCGCGGCGGTCCTCGTGATCGGCGCGGCTCTCGTGCCGCTCTTCCGCCCGGTGCAGTTCTCCATCGAGTTCACCGGCGGTTCGCAGTTCACGGTGAACGACGTCAGCAGCCCCGACCAGGCAGCGGCGACCGCCGCCGTGCAGACGGTGGGTCCGGGCGCGACGACCAAGGTCACCACGATCGGCACCGATGCCCTCCGGGTGCAGACCGATCAGATGACCGAGACCGAGACGCGGGAAGTCACCGCGGCCCTCGCCGAGCAGTTCGGCGTCACGACCGACGAGGTCAGCTCCTCGTTCATCGGCCCGAGCTGGGGGCAGGACGTCACGCGCCAGTCGCTGTGGGGGCTCGCGATCTTCCTCGCGCTCACCTTCCTGATCCTCGCGATCTACTTCCGCACGTGGAAGATGTCGGTGGCGGCCATCATCGGCCTCGTGGACGTGCTCGTGATCACGGTCGGCGTCTACGCGCTCTTCGGGTTCGAGATCTCGCCGGCGGCGGTGATCGGCTTCCTGACGATCCTGTCGTACTCGCTCTACGACACGACGGTCGTCTTCGACAAGATCCGCGAGAACACCCACGAGGACGGCGAGGGCTCTGCCCGCACGTTCGGCGAATCGGTGAACCTCGCCGTCAACCAGACGCTCATCCGGTCGATCAACACGACGGTCGTCGCGGCGATCCCCACCGGCGCCATCCTCTTCATCGGCGCCCTGTGGCTCGGGGCGCAGACGCTCACCGACATCTCGCTGTCGATCTTCGTCGGCACGATCGTCGCCGCGTACTCGACGCTGTTCGTGGCGGCGCCGCTGTACTCGCTCCTGCGTGAGAACGAGCCGGCGCTGAAGGCGCGCGACGCCCGCATCCTCGCGGCGCGCGAGCTGGCGACGACGCCCGCCTGAACGCTCGCGTCGCGGCGCGGGCATAGGATTGCAGGGTTCCACGAGGCGGAGGTGATCGGGTGGCAGAAACGTCGCCGGCGTCCGCCCAGACACCGCCGCAGAGCTCGTCGCTGCGCCGCCTGGTTCCTCGGATCTTCTCGCGGGCTCCCGCACGCGACGGCGTCGAACACCTGATCCGCACGGTCCGCACGCATCACCCCAAGGGCGACGTCGCCGTGATCGAGCGGGCCTACCAGGTCGCCGCCCGCGCGCACGCGACGCAGAAGCGCCAGAGCGGCGAGCCCTACATCACGCATCCGCTCGCCGTGGCGCACATCCTCGCCGACCTGGGGCTCGGACCGCGGGCGATCGCGGCCGCACTCCTCCACGACACGGTCGAAGACACCGACTACCGGCTCGATCAGCTCACGAGCGAGTTCGGCGACGAAGTGGCGATGCTGGTCGACGGGGTCACCAAGCTCGACAAGGTCAAGTACGGCGACGCGGCGCAGGCCGAGACCGTCCGGAAGATGATCGTCGCGATGTCCAAAGACATCCGCGTGCTCCTCATCAAGCTCGCCGACCGGCTGCACAACGCCCGGACGTGGGGCTTCGTGCCACCGGAGAAGGCGGCCAAGAAGGCCACCGAGACCCTCGAGATCTACGCGCCGCTGGCCAACCGCCTCGGCATCCAGGCCATCAAGAGCGAGCTCGAAGACCTGTCGTTCGCCGTGCTGCATCCGAAGCTCTACGCCGAGATCGACAGCCTCGTGAAGCAGCGCACGCCGCAGCGCGAGCAGTACGTGCAGACCGTCATCGACGCGGTCGAAGAGGACCTCCGCGACCTCCGCATCCGCGGACGCATCATGGGGCGCCCCAAGCAGCTGTACTCCGTCTACCAGAAGATGGTGGTCCGCGGCCGCGAGTTCGACGACATCTACGACCTCATCGGCATCCGCGTGCTGGTCGGCACCGTGCGCGACTGCTACGCCGTGCTCGGGTCGATTCACGCGCGGTGGACCCCGCTTCCCGGCCGGTTCAAGGACTACATCGCGACGCCGAAGTTCAACCTCTACCAGTCGCTGCACACGACCGTCATCGGGCCCGGCGGCCGCACGGTCGAGATCCAGATCCGCACGAACGAGATGCACCAGCAGGCCGAGTACGGCGTCGCGGCCCACTGGAAGTACAAGGAGCGGATGAGCGGCGGCAAGGCCGAAGCCAAGACCGCCGACACCGACATGGCCTGGCTCGCACACATCTCGGACTGGCAGGCCGAGACCGCCGACCCGGGGGAGTTCCTCGATTCGCTCCGCTTCGAGATCGGCGCGAAAGAGGTCTACGTCTTCACCCCGAAGGGGCGCGTCATCGGTCTGCCCGCCGGCGCGACACCCGTCGACTTCGCGTATGCGGTGCACACCGAGGTCGGTCACCGCACGATGGGCGCGAAGGTCAACGGCCGCCTCGTGCCGCTCGAATCCGCCCTGTCCAGCGGCGACGTCGTCGAGGTGTTCACCTCGAAGAATCCGGATGCCGGCCCCAGCCAGGACTGGCTCGCCTTCGTCTCGAGCACCCGCGCCCGCAGCAAGATCCGCGGCTGGTTCACGAAGGAGCGACGCGAAGAGGCGGTCGAGCAGGGCAAGGACGCGATCGCACGCGCCATGCGGCGACAGAACCTGCCACTCCAGCGCCTCATGAACCAGGACTCGTTCACCGAGGTCGCCCACCAGCTGAAGTACGAAGACGTGACGGCGCTTTACGCCGCCGTCGGTGAAGGCCACGTCTCCACCCAATCGGTCATCGAGAAGGTCACCGCCCAGGTCGGCGCACAGGACGACACCTCCACAGGGACGATCGAGATCCCGCACGTCGGACGGTCGAAGGCGCCGCGGTCGGGAGATTCGGGTGTGCTCGTGCGTGGCGCCCCCGACATCCTCGTGAAGCTCGCCAAGTGCTGCACCCCGGTGCCCGGCGATGAGATCGTGGGATTCGTCACGCGGGGGAGCGGCGTCTCGGTCCACCGCTCCGACTGCACGAATGTGAAGGCGCTGAAGTCCGACGCGGAGCGCCTCATCGACGTCACCTGGGCCCCCACGACCAAGAGCGTCTTCCTCGTGCAGATCCAGGTCGAGGCCCTGGACCGCTCGGGCCTCCTCAGCGATGTGACCCGGGTGCTCAGCGAGCACCACGTCAACATCCTCTCCGCCTCGGTGTCGACCACCAACGACCGGTTGGCCCTCAGCCGCTTCGTCTTCGAGATGGGCGACATCGTCCACCTCGACCGCGTGCTCAACGCGGTGCGCCGCATCGACGCCGTCTACGACGTCTATCGCGTCACGTCGTCCTGACGTTCGCCGACGAGCGAGCGCAGCATCGCGATCGCCGGTCGCTTGTAGTGCAACGGGGGCGCCTGCTCGAGCCATGTCACCCCCTCGCATGCGAGACCGGGACGCCAGGCGACCAGCGCGTCGATCACCGGCCGCGCCTCCTCTTCGCCGCGGCAGAAGTCGCGCGCGAGGTCGGCGAGGGCGCGCGCCGCCGACGTCACCGCGACGCCGCCGATCACGGTCACGTCGGCGGCAGGGATGAACCGGTCGCGGTAGAGGATTCTCGGGTCCCGCACGTGCAGACGGACGCGCGCGCATCGCTGGACGGTATGGCGGGCCGGCGGCGACGGCCACGCCCCGTGCACCCACGCGGCGGAGACCCGCGTGAGAGCGACGGTGGTCGGGATGAGCCGCCGGAGGGAGGCTGCGCGCAAGGCGCTCGTCTCGACTGCGTCGGTCGGCATGAAGGCCTCGCCCACGTCGACGAGATCGCCGTCGAGCCGTGCGGCGCTCAGTTCGGCGAGCGACAGCGCCTCATCGGCGAAGTACAGGAACGGCCAGCTCATGCTGGCAGTGTCCCGCACCCCCTGACCCCGCGGCACGGGCGACCACGCGGATGTGGACAACCCGCCGACGGCGGGGCCGGGGGAGAGGGACTCAGCCGCCGAGCGCCTTGAGCCACGCCTTCCGGGCGTCGAGAGCCTCGGTCGCCTTCGCGATCGCGCCCTTGTCCTTCTTCGCCTTCGCGGCTTCCAGATCGGCCTCGAGGCCCGCGATCGCCTCGCGCAGCTGCGTCGTCATGTCGTTCTGACGCGCCTTGGTCTCGGGGTTGTTGCTCTTCCAGTCGGTGTCTTCGCGCTGCTTGAGGCCCTGTTCGACCTTGCGGAGGTCGTCGTCGAGACCGCGCTCGGCTTCGCGGGGGAAGACCCGGCCGATCTCGTCCCAGCGGCGCTGGATGCCGGTGAGCAGCTGACGCGCCTTCGCGGTGTCTTTCTCTTTCGGCACGGCAGCGGCTTCGACCAGAAGAGCCCGCTTCGCCTCGATCTTCTCCTTCGACGCCTCGGCATCGGCAGCCTCACGGCCGGCCCGGAGGGCGTAGAGCGCATCACCGGCGGCCTTGAAGCGCGCCCACAGCGCGTCGTCGGCCTTCTTGCCGGCGCGACCGGAGTTCTTCCACTGGTCGAGCAGCGCGCGGTAGTCGGCGATGCCGTCTTCGCCCTTGCTGATGAGTGCCTCGGCCCGCTCCGCGAGCTTGGCCTTGCTGTCGCGGGCCGACTTGTGCTGCTCGGCGAGCCCGGAGTAGAACTCGCGGCGCAGCTTGTCGAGCGTCGAGCGGGCATCCCGGAAGCGCTTCCAGAGCTGCTGGCCGACGGTCTTCGGGAGCCGCGGCCCCGTCGCCTGGTGGGCCTGCCACTTCTCGAAGAGCTCGGTGACCTCGGCAGAGGTCTGCTTCCACTGGATCGACTTCGGATCGCGCGCGGCGATCGCCTCGATGCGCTCGACGATCGCGGTGCGCTCGGCGATGGCGGCATCCACCGCCTCGCGCTGGGCCTTGCTCTGCTCGGCCGAAGCCTTGTTCAGCGCCGAGTCGAGCCGAGACAAGCGTGCCTCGAGGGCGGCTAAGTCGCCGACGGCCGACGTCGAAGCGACGCGGTCGCGGACGGTCTGCAGCGTTCCCTTGAGTTCGGATGCCGACGCCTCGCCGCGGCGCTGACGCGCCTCGAGGAGCGTGACCTCACCGCTCAGATCAAGGAACTTGCGCACGAAGTAGGCGAGCGCCTCTTCGGGCGTGCCGTCGGGGTACTGGCCGACCTCGCGCCACCCGTCGCCGTCGCGGACCGACACCGTGCCGTCGATCTCCACACGACCGA
>JACEFY010000067.1 GCA_016807485.1 Stenotrophomonas maltophilia
CTCTTCGGGCGGCACGGGTGCGCAGATCGAGGGCGTCGAGACGTTCTCGAACGAGACGCTCCACGTCGAGGGCGCCGTCGACTACCCGCAGAACCCGCCTGCGGGCGGGGCCCACAACCAGTACTGGCTCAACTGCGGCATCTACGACCAGCCGCAGACGAACGAGAACGCCGTGCACTCGCTCGAGCACGGCGCCGTCTGGGTGACCTACGACGCCGCGGCCGTGTCCGGCGACGACCTCGCCGCCCTCAAGGCGCAGCTCCCCTCGACCTACGTCATCCTCTCGCCGTACGAGGGTCTGCCCTCCCCCATCGTCCTCAGCGCGTGGAACGCGCAGCTCCAGCTCGATTCGGCGACGGATGCCCGCATCCCGGAGTTCTTCGAAGAGTACTGGCGCAACCAGAACGTCCCCGAGCCCACCGCCGTCTGCTCCGGCGCGATCGACGGGCCCGGCAAGCAGTCGTGACCACCGGTGGCGAGCCGCGCGCCCTGCCCCCGTGGTGGGCGGTGCTGCTGGTGGCGGTGGGTGTCGTCGCCCTCGCTTTCGCGATCGGCCGCTTCTCGACCTTCGGCGCGGCTGCCGGCACACCGGGCACCGACTCGCCCGAAGCCGGTTTCGCCCGTGACATGCAGGTGCACCACGGCCAGGCCGTGGAGATGGCGATGGACATCTATCGCACCACGGACGACCCCGACATCCGGGTGCTCGCCTACGACATCGCGACGGCGCAGTCCGCTCAGAAGGGCGAGTTCTTCGACTGGCTCGTCAAGTGGGGCCTGCCCCAGAGCGGCGGGCCGCTGATGGCGTGGATGGCGGACTCCTCCCACACGCACGGCGGCGGCCCGACGGCATCCGACGAGGAGCTGCGCGCGGAGATGGGCATGGCCACGCCCGACGAGCTCACCGCGCTGCGCGAGGCGACCGGCCGCGACGCCGACTGCCTGTTCCTGGAGCTCATGATCCGCCACCACGAGGGCGCCCTGCCGATGGCGCAGGCCCTCGTCCAGCTCGGCACCGACGGCCGGGCGCTGCAGGTCGCGAACGGCGTCATCGCGACGCAGTCGGCCGAGATCGACCTCATGCGCTCGCTGCAGAGCGGACTCTCCTGCGGCGCGTGATCAGCCGCGACCGGCGCGCAGCACCGGGCGGAAGAAGCGGCCGGCGGGCGGCGCCCACAGCGCCACGATGACGGCCGCGTAGAGCACGATCTCGCCGAACGACCACCAGCTCCACGCGTGCGCCGAGGTCAGGCTGACGCCCTGCAGGACGATCAGCACACCCGCGAGGGCGGTGATGAACAGGCGCGACAGCCCGCTCCCGCGACGGAGGCCGGACGCTGCGGCCACCGACAGCAGGCCGAACAGGATGATGCCGACTCCGACGAACGACACCGCGACCGCCTCGGACGCCTCCACCCCGTATCGCGCCAGCAGGAAGAGCACCCCGAACATCGCGCCGCCGATGCCCGCGATGTAGATGAGGGCGACGGCGATCGTCACCGGCACGGGGCGCGGGGCGCCGGGCGCCGGGGCGACGATCGACGATCGCCCGCGAACCGCCGTCGACGAGCGCGTGCGCCACGTAGCGCCGCTGGAAGATGCGCACGACCTCGATCAGGACGATCGCCACGATGATGCAGAGGGCCAGGATGATCGCGGTCACCTCCCCCGGATCGACGAGCACGAAGAAGCCACGGGCGAGTCCGACCGAGAAGATCACGACGAGCGCGACGAACATCGCCGCCACGACAGCGCCCTTGTATCTGTTCAGCGGCCGGCTGAGGACCGCGAGGATCCAGATGCCGACGACGGCGAGGATGATGGTCGCGCCGGTGCGCAGCTCGTCGATGTCGACGCGGAGACTCCGTTGAAGAGCGTGAAGACGTTCGCCCGGATGATGCTGCCCGCACTCCGGCTCGTCTCCGCGCGGTACGCGTTGGACTTCCCCGCCGCGACACGATCGGCGACCTGCTCGGCGGTGAGCCCGACGGCGGGGTCGGTGATCCACTCCGTGGTCGCTGCGGCGGTGACGGGATTCTGCTCCATGCGATCACTGTAGGATCAGGGCACGCGAAAGGGGCGGCGCATCCGTTCGGATGCACCGCCCCTCCGCGTGACGGGGCCGGCTCAGCCCTTCGTCGCACCCGCGAGCAGGCCGCGGACGAAGAACCTCTGCAGAGCGAAGAAGACCACCAGAGGCACGACGATCGAGATGAACGTGCCCGCCGCCTGCAGGTACCACTGGTTGCCCCACGTGCCCGAGAGCGAGTTGAGCGTCTGGGTCAGCGGCAGCGACGAGGACGGCGCGAAGATCGTCGCCACCAGAAGGTCGTTCCACACCCAGATGAATTCCAGCACGGCGAACGACGCGAGCGCGGGAGCGGCCAGCGGCAGGATCATCCGGAAGAAGATCTGCCCGTGACCGGCGCCGTCGACCCGGGCCGCCTCGATGACCTCACTCGGAATCTCCGAGATGAAGTTGTGGAGGAGGAACACCGCGAGCGGCAGCGCGAAGATCGTGTGCGCGATCCACACCGTCGCGAAGCTGTGGTCGACGTCGCGGAGCTCGAGTCCCGGGAAGACCGGCACCCCGTTGATCGTCAGCCCGCGCGAGAAGAGCGTCAGCAGCGGCACGAGGGCCATCTGCAACGGCAGGATCTGCAGAGCGAACACCGAGATGAACGCGATGTTCTTGCCCTTGAAGTCGATCCACGCGAACGCGTATGCCAGGAGCGACGCGACGGCCAGCGCGAAGAACACGACGGGAATCGTGATCGCGAGCGAGTTGACGAACGACTGCGCGAGCGTGAGCGTCGTGTTGCCGAAGTTCAGCGCCTGGTCGTAGTTCGTCAGGGTGAACGACGGGTTGGTGAACACCGTCCACCAGCCCGTGCTCTGCGCATCGGCGCCGGGACGGAACGAGGTGACGAACAGCCCGAACGTCGGGATGGTCCAGAAGAACGCGATGGCCACCGCGGCGATCGTCGCGCCGCGCGACGTGAGGCGCCGCTGCGCCGTCTTCTCGTGGCGTCGGGTGTCGCGCGCGACCTCACGTGCGAGCCGCTTGTCGGGTAGGGGCTCGACGATGTCGACTCCGGTACTCATCGGATCTCCCTCTGCTTCCGGATCTGGATGACGTTGAACACGATCAGCGGAGTGACGAAGAGGAAGAGCACCACGGCGAGCGCCGCCGAGTGCCCGAAGCTCTGGAACCGCTGCTGCTGGTTGACCATCTCGAACGCGAGCACCGTCGTGTTCGAGCGGCCGCCGGTCATGACCGCGACGATGTCGTAGATCTTGAGCGCGCCGATGGCGATCGTGGTGACGACCACGACGATCGCCGAGCGGATGCCGGGCACCGTGACGTTGCGGAACCTCTCCCACGCGTTCGCGCCGTCGAGGGCGGCCGCCTCGTTCTGCTCGGCGGGCACCGCCTTGATCGCCGCGGAGAGGATGACCATCGCGAGGCCGGTCTGGCTCCAGATGAACACGACCATCAGCAGCAGGCTGTTGAAGAGCGGCTCGACGGCGAGCCACGAGACGGGGTCGCCGCCGAACGCCGTGACGATCGCGTTGAGGATGCCGATCTGGTTGCCCTGACGGTAGTCGTAGACGAACTTCCAGATGATGCCGGCGCCCACGAACGAGATGGCGAACGGCATGAAGATGAGGATCTTCAGGAACTTCTCGCCGCGCGCCTTGTCGATGAACACGGCGTAGGCGAGCCCGATGATCGTCGCGACCGCGGGGGCGATGAGCACCCAGATGATCGTGTTGATGACCGACCACGTGCCCTGCGGGTTCGTGAACGCCCAGACGTAGTTGTCGAAACCGACGAAGTTGTCGCCGGTCTTGTCGAAGAACGACTGGAAGACCGTCGAGATCGCAGGGTAGATGAGGCCGACGATCAGGAGGATCGCCGCGGGCGCCGCGAAGACGACGAGCTGGAAGAGGTAGCCCGCGCCCTTGCCCGACCGGGAATCGGCCCAGAAGAGGATCGCCCCCAGGACGATCGCGATGCCCAGGACGTACAGGAGCGCGTTCTGGTACGGGCGGAGCAGCATGAACGCCACGACCGGGATGAGGAAGCACGCGGCCAGTCGCAGCCAGAAGTACCCGGTGCCGGCGCGCGGTGCGTACTCGATGAGCAGCAGGATGAGGGCCACGACGAGGCCGAACGCGATGAGCACGATCGGGATCTGCAGGAGCGGGTTGAGGCCGCCGAGCCAGACGAAGAAGCTCCGCAGCGAGACCCCGAGCGAGGTCGGGCGCGGGTCGTCGGCGCCGCGGCTGAGGAAGAGCAGGATGAAGAGCACGAAGGCGACGACGAAGCCGGCGACGACGACGAGCCGCGTCGTGCGGGACGAGAAGTGCTTTCGCGCTTCCGGTGGCGGCGGCGCTGCCGTCTCCGGTGGCGCGGACGTGGTTCGGGTGTCGGTCATGGTGAGCCTCCGGGTGCTACGGCGAACGCGGGGTAAACGGTGGCGAGAGACGAAGAGGGGGATGCCGGGTCACCGGCATCCCCCCGCATCGTCAGTTCTCGTAGCCTGCCTGGATGTCGCTGAGGACCGTGGCCTGGTCCTTGCCGTCGATCCAGTCGACCATGCCCTTCCAGAACGAGCCCGAGCCGACGGTGGCCGGCATCAGGTCACTGCCGTCGAAGCGGACGGTGGTGTTCGGGTTCTGCAGCAGCTCCATCGCCTCGGTGAGGAACTGGCTCGAAGCGAGGCTCGGGTCGGCGTTCAGGTTGGCCGAGATCGCGCCACCCTCCTTGACGCGGGCGTCGGCGAACTCGGTGGTCGACATGAAGTCGAGCACCTTCTGGGTCGCCTCGTTGTCGGAGAATCCGGCGACGAACTCGCCACCGACCTCGATCGTGGCCGAGCCCTCTTCGTAGCCGGGCATGACGAACGCGTACACGTCACCGTCGGGAGCCACGGTCGTGGCCGCACCCTCGGCGTTGGTCGTCTCGAGCAGGTTGGCCGTGAGGAACGACGCCTGGTGGGTCAGCGCGCACGTGCCGTTGGCGACGTTCGTGGCGACATCGCCGAAGGCGGTCGAGTTGATGCTCGCGACATCGCCGTAGCCGGCGTTGACGTAGTCGGGGTTCAGCAGGATGTCTCCGACGGCGGTGAAGGCGTCGGCGATCTTCGGGTCGGTGAACTTCACGTCGCCGTCGACCCACTGGTCGTAGACGTCGGCACCGGACTGGCGGAGCACGAGGTCCTCGATCCAGTCCGTTCCGGGCCAGCCGGAGGCAGTGCCCGACTCGAAGCCGGCGCACCAGGGCGCCTTGCCCGTCTTCTCGCGGATGGTATCGGTGAGCGTGATCATCTCGTCCCAGGTCTTCGGGACTTCGACACCCCACTCGGTGAAGTCGGCCGGGGAGTACCAGATGTAGCCCTTGATGTTGGCGAGCATCGGCGCCGCGTAGAACACGTCGTCGAAGGTGCCGTACTTCTTCCAGTCGGGCGACCAGTTCTTGTCGACGTTCTCCGAGACCTGCTCGGGAGCGGGCTTGACCTCGCCCGTGTCGACCAGGGTCTTCAGCAGGCCCGGCTGCGGCACGATGGCGATGTCGGGGGCGTCGCCACCGGTCACCTTGGTGACGATGTTGCCCTCGAAGCCCTTGTCGCCGGTGTAGGCGACCTTCACGCCGCTGGTGGCGCTCCACTCGTCGAACACCTTCTGCAGCGCGTCGGCTTCGGTGCCGGTGATGCCACCGGAAACGCGGACCGTGCCGCCACCGGCCGCTCCGCTCTCGCCGCCGCTGCCGCTGTCGCCGCCTTCCGCGCAGCCCGCCAGCGCGAACGCCGCAACTCCGATGACCGCCAGAGGCGCGATCCAGCGCCGACGTGACATCCCCATGTGATTCCTCCTCGTTGAGTGCTCCGGTGATTCCTGATGCACAGGGCTCCCGCTAGGGAACCGGTTCCAGGCCACGCTATCCGAGCACCGCTCGCAGGCACAACCGCGCGATTATCACAACCCGATAACGTCGAAATCTCCGAATGGTAGCGCTCCCATGATCGGGAACCGGTTCCACACGACGCGGCAATCCGCTACTGTGCTGACAGACTCGAGGAGGAGTGCTCATGGCAGGGATCGCCGAGGTGGCTGCACGCGCCGGGGTCTCCAAGGCGACCGCGAGCCGCGCGCTGAGCGGGGGCGGGTACGTCTCCGACGCCACGCGGACCGCCGTGCGCGCCGCCGCGGCCGAGCTCGGCTACGTCCCGTCGGCCGGGGCCGTGGGGCTCGCGACCGGCCGCACCCAGAACATCGGCGTCGTCATGCCGTACGTGAACCGCTGGTTCTTCGCCGAGGTGCTCGAGGGCATCCAGCAGTCACTTCTCGCGAGGGGCCTCGACCTCACCCTCTACGACGCGAAGCCGGGGACCGCCGGCCGCGCGCGGATCTTCGACGACTTCCTGGCGCGCAAACGGTTCGACGGCCTCATCGCCGTCGGCCTGGACCCGGCCGACCGCGAGCTGGAGCAACTCACCCAGATCGGCAGGCCCATCATCAGCGTCGTCGGCGCGGGTGACCAGACCAGCGTGGTCGCCGTCGACGACGACTCTGCGGCGCGCCGCGCCACGCAGCACCTCATCACACTCGGTCACACCGATATCGCCTTCCTCGGTGGCGGCGACCGCGACGGCATGCAGTGGGCGCACGTCGATCAGCAGCGCCTCGCCGGCTACCGCCGCGCGATGGACGACGCCGGACTGGGGGCGTTCGCACGGCACATCGCGTCGGATGTCACCCTCCCCGGCGGTTACGCGGTCGCCGCCGACCTTCTGGGCGATGCGCAGGGGCGTCCCACCGCGATCGTCGCCGTGTGCGACGAAGTGGCCATCGGGGGCATCATCGCCGCGCGGCGTCTCGGCATCCCCGTGCCCTCGGCGCTCAGCATCGTCGGGATCGACGATCACGAGTTCGCCGAGATGTTCGCGCTGACGACCCTGCAGCAGATCCCCCGCGAACAGGGCGCCGCGGCCGTCGAGTTGCTCCTCGCGGAGATCGCCGAGCCCGACCGTCCCCGCACCCGCGAGCTCATGCACGCGCGCATGATCGTGCGCACGTCCACGGCGGCGCCGGCGTCCTGACACGAGGAAGGCCCCCGGGAGAACCCGGGGGCCTTCTCTTTCCGTGTGGACGGAATTACTTCAGGGTGACCGTGGCGCCGGCCTCTTCGAGAGCGGCCTTGGCCTTCTCGGCGGCTTCCTTGTTGGCGCCTTCGAGGACGGCCTTCGGGGCACCGTCGACGACAGCCTTGGCCTCGCCGAGGCCCAGCGAGGTGAGCTCGCGGACCGTCTTGATGACCTGGATCTTCTTGTCGCCGGCAGCCTCGAGGATGACGTCGAACGAGTCCTTCTCCTCCTCGGCCTCGGCGGCGCCCGCGCCACCCGCAGCGCCGGCAACGGCGACGGGAGCAGCGGCGGTGACCTCGAACTTCTCCTCGAACGCCTTGACGAAGTCGTTGAGCTCGACGAGGGTCAGACCCGCGAACTGGTCGAGCAGCTCCTCAGTGGTGAGCTTAGCCATGATGTATCTCCTAGATTGATGGGGTTGTGGGGATGAGAACGCCGGTCGCTTACGCGGCCTCGGCGGTCTCCAGCTTTTCGCGAAGCGCGTCGATGGTCGCGGCAGCCTTGCCCATCGTCGCCTTCATCATGCCCGCCGCCTTCGCCAGCAGAACCTCACGGCTCTCGAGCGAGGCGTACTTGTTGACCTCGTCGGCGGTGAGGGTGTTGCCCTCGAACACGCCGCCCTTGATCACCAGAAGCGGGTTGGCCTTGGCGAAGTCACGAAGAGCCTTCGCAGTGGCGACGAAGTCACCATGCACGAACGCGACGGCGGACGGCCCCTTGAGGTCGTCATCCAGCGCGGAGATCCCGGCCTTGTTGGCCGCGATCTTGGTCAGCGTGTTCTTCACCACGGCGTAGTCGGCGTCCTGACGGATGCTGTTACGCAGCTGCTTGAGCTGGGCAACCGTCAGACCGCGGTACTCGGTCAGCAGTACGGCGTTCGAGTTCTCGAAGTTCTTCGTGAGCTCGGCGACCGATGCATCCTTCTGCGCCATGGTCACTCCTTGTGTGTACGAGACGTGCCGCGGTGGCGGAACGTCAGCTGCGACCACTCCCCACACACGAAAAAAGCTCCGGCGCATGCGCACGGAGCTGTCATCCGGATTCCCGGATGTCGGTCTGTACACCTGCGCGGGCCCCTGCGGTGCAGAGTTTCATCGGCATCCGCTTGCGCGCACGCCGAGACCAGCGGTCTTTGGCTTGGCTCCACTCTACGCGACACGCCCGCCCGCGCCAAATCACGCCCGGGGCATGGGTAGTTCTCCCCACCGCGCGCGCGCCGCGACGTGTCTAGGGTTGACCCGAAGGAGGAGACATGGTCGATCTCAGAGTGGATACGGGCGCGATCCGTCGCAGTCAGACGACGTTCGCCGACATCCGCGACCGGCTCGAATCCGCGGTCGCCGGCTTCGAATCGGTGTCCGGTGGCACGGTCGCACAGGCCGAGCTGCGCAGCCGACTCGACGACCTCGGCTCGTCGTGGGGCGTCGGCATCAAGAAGCTGGGCGAGTTCGCCGAAGCCGCTGCCACCGCACTCGGCGGCGTGGCTGACGCCTTCGACGGCGTCGACGACGAACTGGCGCGAGCCCTCGAAGAGCGTCCGACGCAATCGCCCACGTCATCGCCCGCGCACGGGCCGAGCGCCGTATGAGCGCGTTCCCCGCCCTCGGATTCGATCCGACGCCCGGCGACGTCTCGGCCCTTCGCGGCTTCATCGCCCAACTCGACCGCGGTGCGCGCAGCACCTCCGAAGCCCTCGGGCTCATGGACGCGGACAACGGCACGTGGGAGGGCGACGCCGCCGTCGCCTTCCGCCAGTCGCTGGACAGCGACTTCCGGCCGCAGCTGAGCGACGTGCACGACGCGTTCGTGTCGTCCCGCGACGCCCTCTCGGGATGGGCCACCGAGCTCACCGGCTTCCAGAGCCGCGCCCGCGACC
>JACEFY010000068.1 GCA_016807485.1 Stenotrophomonas maltophilia
CACGCTCACACAGTGCCGCACATATCGCTCGAGGAGACACCGTCATGACCAGCATTCCCGACAAGCCGGCACTGGAAGGCCTCGAGCAGAAGTGGGATGCCGCGTGGGCCGCGGAGGGCACGTACCTGTTCGACCGCGACGCAGCGAAGGCCACGGGCCGCGCGGGCGTCTTCTCGATCGATACGCCGCCGCCGACGGCGTCCGGTTCGCTCCACATCGGCCACGTCTTCAGCTACACGCACACCGACGTGAAGGTGCGCTACGAGCGCATGCGCGGCAAGACCGTGTTCTACCCGATGGGATGGGACGACAACGGCCTCCCGACCGAGCGCCGCGTGCAGAACTACTACGGCGTGCGGTGCGATCCGTCGCTGCCGTTCGACCCCGACTTCACTCCCCCGTTCCGCGGCGACGCGAAGAGCCTGAAGCCGGCCGACCAGGTGCCGATCAGCCGCCCCAACTTCACCGCCCTCTGCGAAGAGCTCACCCTCGAAGACGAGAAGACGTTCGAGGCGGTTTTCCGCCAGCTCGGGCTCTCGGTCGACTGGACGCAGACCTACCGCACCATCTCGCCCGAGACGATCCGCACGAGTCAGCTCGCCTTCCTCCGCAACCTCGAGCGCGGCGAGGCGTATCAGTCGATGGCTCCCACGCTGTGGGACATCGACTTCCGCTCGGCGATCGCACAGGCGGAGCTCGAAGACCGCGATCAGCAGGCCAGCTACCACCGCATCGCGTTCCACAAGACCGACGGCTCGGGCGATTTGCACATCGAGACCACCCGCCCCGAGCTGCTCGCGGCGTGCGTCGCCCTCGTCGCGAACCCCGATGACCCGCGCTACCAGCCGTACTTCGGCCAGACCGTGCGGACGCCGCTCTTCGACGTCGAGGTCCCCGTCCTGCCGCACCCGCTCGCGCAGCAGGACAAGGGCTCGGGCATCGCCATGATCTGCACCTTCGGCGACGTGACCGACATCATCTGGTGGCGCGAGCTCGACCTGCCCAACCGCTCCATCCTGGGTCTGGACGGACGCATCCTCGCCGACGCGCCCGACGTCCTGGTGACGGATGCCGCGCGCGCCGCCTACGCCGAGATCGCGGGCCTCACCGTCTTCAGCGCCAAGAAGAAGATGGCGGAGCTGCTGGAAGCCTCGGGCGAGCTGCTCGAGGTGTCGAAGCCCTTCACCCACCCGGTGAAGTTCTACGAGAAGGGCGACCGACCGCTCGAGATCGTCTCCACCCGACAGTGGTATCTGCGCAACGGCGCCCGCGACGGTGCGCTGCGCGACAAGCTCATCTCTCTCGGCGCCGGCATGCAGTGGCATCCCGACTTCATGCGCGTGCGCTACGAGAACTGGACGAACGGCCTCACCGGTGACTGGCTCGTGTCGCGTCAGCGGTTCTTCGGCGTGCCCATCCCGGTGTGGTACGGCCTGGACGAGAACGGCGAACGCGACTATGACCGCGTGATCACGCCGGATGCCGCCCGCCTGCCCGTCGATCCGACGACCGATGTGCCGGGCGGCTACACCGAGGCTCAGCGCGGTGTCGCGGGCGGGTTCGAGGCCGAGAAAGACATCTTCGACACCTGGGCGACGTCGTCGCTCACGCCGCAGCTCGCCGGCGGCTGGCAGCGCGACGATGAACTGTGGAACCTCGTCGCCCCGTTCGATGTGCGCCCGCAGGGCCAGGACATCATCCGCACATGGCTCTTCTCGACGATGCTCCGCAGCGCCTTGGAAGACGATCGCGCGCCGTGGACGGATGCCGCCATCTCCGGGTTCATCGTCGACCCGGACCGCAAGAAGATGTCGAAGTCGAAGGGCAACGTCGTGACCCCCGCCGACATCCTCGACCAGCACGGGACGGATGCCGTTCGCTACTGGGCGGCATCCAGCCGCCTCGGGGCCGATGCCGCGTTCGACCCGCAGAACCCCACACAGGTGAAGATCGGTCGGCGCCTCGCGATCAAGGTGCTGAACGCCGCGAAATTCGTGCTGTCCTTCCCGGTGCCGGATGACGCCGAGATCACCGACGCGCTCGATGCGTCGATGCTCGCGACGCTCGACCAGGTGATCGCGAACGCGACGCGCGCGTTCGACGCCTTCGACCACGCCCGCGCACTGGAAGTGACCGAGGCGTTCTTCTGGACGTTCTGCGACGACTACCTCGAGCTCGTCAAAGAGCGCGCCTATAACCAGGACGACGCCGGCCAGGCCTCGGCCGCCCTGGCGCTGCGCCTCGCGCTGTCGACGCTGCTGCGCCTCCTCGCACCCGTGCTCGCTTTCGCCGCGGAAGAGGCATGGTCGTGGTTCGAGGAGGGCTCGGTGCACACCGCGTCGTGGCCCGAGGCGCGCGAGGGCTGGGGCGACCCCCGCGTCCTGAGCGCGGCCAGCGAGGCGCTCATCGGCATCCGCCGGGCGAAGACCGAGGCGAAGGCGTCGCAGAAGACCCCCGTCGCACGACTCGCGCTCACCGCCGATCCCGTCACGGTCGACCTGCTGCGCCTCGCAGAGGGAGATCTCCGCGCGGTCGGCCGCATCGCCCAGCTCGATCTCCACACCGACGAGCAGCGGTCGGTCGGCTTCACGATCGATGCCGTCGAGCTCGCCGACGCGGGGGTCTGACATGCAACTCGGCACCCGGTGGACCAGCGGTCAGCCGCTCCCCGCGGCCGTTCCCGCGGTGCTGCACGCGCAGATCGCGGCCGTCGACGCGGCCCTGCCGGGCGATGACCTCGGTCAGCCGCGTCCCCGCTGGACGCTCACGTTCCTCGAGGGGCGACCGATCGCCGAGCTCGACACCGGTGTGATCGTCGAGGCCGACGCCTCGGGTGCGGTCACCGTACGCCACGACGATGAGGACGAATTCGGCTGATCCGCCCTCATCGGCGCAGCACGCCGAGCCGGACGGCATCGGCGCGCGTGCGCTCGCGCTGCGTCTCGGCGAAGGAGCAGGTGGCGTCGCGGCGCTCGGCGCGGCGACGCGCGCTGTCGGCAGCGGCCTGCGTCAGCAGGCGGCCGGCGGCGAGAAGGGCACGCTCGACCCACGTGCCGTGCGCGGCGGCGTCGGTCCAGTTGGCAGCCGAGTACGAGGCGGAGTAGGCGGTCATCGGAATCTCCTCACTCGGGAAGCGGGAACAGGTCAGCGCGGATGGTGACCGGTCGTACGCCGTCGCCGGTCTGGTCGCGGTAGGTCGTGACGTACTCGTCGATGAGCTTCTGGATCTTCTCGGAGAGCCCGCGGAGCTGCTCCGGGTTCAGACGTGCGGTCGCGGTCGTGATGATGGTCGAGTCGCGCCATTCGCCGTCCATCTCGGGGTCGAGGCCGCGCTCGATGAACTCCATGAGCTGCTGGTGCCGACGGTTGAGCGTCTCGGTGACGACGACCTGGGTGGCCGCCCGTCCCGACGGGGTGCGGAGGGCATCGGGATTGCCGAACGATACCGCTCCCCGAGGGCGCTCCCACCATCGCTCGCGCGCAGTGCCGCGGCCCGGAACCTCGCGGATGAGGTCCTGCTTGGCCAGGGCGCGCAGGTGGTAGCTCGTCGAGCCGGACGACTCGTGCAGCCTCTCGGCGAGCGAACTCGCCGTCTGGGGCCCGTACTGGCTCAGGATGTCGAAGATGCGCACGCGGATGGGATGCGCGAGCGCGCGCAAGGCGCCGGCATCCAGCATTCGTTCCTCGGATGCCGGGGTGTCCGCCGTGTCGGGGGTGTCGTGCGATGCGCTCATGATCCAAAGATACCTTTGCAACCCAGTCTTTGCAAGGAGACCGTTGCAAACGTCCATTTGCAACAGGCGACGCGGGGTTAGGCTGACGCTATGACGGATGCTTCCTCCCTCCTCGACCCGAGTTCGCTCCCCTACGGCCTCCCGGACTACCGCGAGATCGCTCCGGAGCAGTATCTGCCCGCGTTCGATGCGGCCTTCGCAGAGCACCGAGCCGAGATCGCCGCGATCACGCGCGTGCGTTCCATGCCCACGTTCGAGAACACGATGATCCCGCTCGAGCGTTCCGGCGAGCGGCTGGGCCGCGTCGCCCGCACCTTCTACACCGTCTCCTCCGCCGACGCGACCGCGCCCATCCAGGAGATCGAGGAGACCCTCGCCCCGCTGATGTCCGCCCACCAGGACGCCATCGGCCTGGACGGCGCCCTGTACTGGCGCGTCAAGACCCTGCACGACCAGCTCGATTCGCTGCAGCTTCCGCCGGAGGACCGCTATCTCGTCGAGCGGCACTATCGCGAGATGACGCAGGCCGGCGCGGGTCTCGACGACGCCGAGAAGGCCGCGCTCACCGATCTGAACCAGCGGCTGTCGGTGCTCACGACGACGTTCGAGAAGAATCTGCTCGCCGATACGAACGACCTGGCGGTGGTCTTCGACTCCGCGGACGAGCTCGACGGTCTCACCGCCGGCGAGCTTTCGGCCGCCGCGCAGAACGCGGCGGATCGCGGGCTCGCGGGACGCTACGTGATCACGCTCACCCTGTTCACCGGGCACCCCTACCTCTCGACGCTCACCCGCCGCGCCTCGCGCGAACGACTGCTCGCCGCGTCGCGGTCGAGGGGCTCACGGGGCAACGCCAACGACAACCGGGAGGTGCTGCGCCAGATCGTCCGGCTGCGTGCCGAGCGGGCCGCACTGCTCGGTCACGACAGCCACGCCGCCTACGTCACGAGCGACGAGACTGCGGGTTCGCCCGAGGCCGTCCACGCGCTGCTGCGCCGTCTGGCCGCGCCGGCCGCGCGGAACGCCGCGCGCGAGCAGACCGCGTTGCAGGCCATCATCGACGCGGAAGACGCGCCGTTCGCTCTTGAAGCCCACGACTGGGCCTTCTATACCGAGAAGGTGCGGGCCGCGGAGTACGACCTCGACCGCACGGCGCTCCGCCCCTGGTTCTCGGCCGAGCGCGTGCTGCAGGACGGCGTCTTCCGCGCGGCGACCGAGCTGTACGGCGTGACGTTCACCGAGCGTCCCGACCTGCCCGCCTACCACCCGGACGCCCGGGTCTTCGACGTTCACAACGCCGACGGCAGTGCGCTCGGGCTCTTCCTCCTCGACCTCTACACCCGCGATTCGAAGCGGGGCGGCGCGTGGATGAACTCGATCGTGTCGCAGTCGCGCCTGCGCGGCACCGACCCGATCGTCGTCAACAACCTCAACGTGCCCAAGCCGGCTCCCGGCGAGCCGACCCTGCTCACCCTCGATGAGGTCACGACGCTGTTCCACGAATTCGGACACGCGCTCCACGGACTGTTCGCCGTCGTGACCTATCCGCATTTCGCGGGCACAGCGGTGTTCCGCGACTTCGTGGAGTTCCCGAGTCAGGTCAACGAGATGTGGATCCTCTGGCCGGAGATTCTCACCTCCTACGCGCGCCACGTCGACACCGGCGAACCGTTGCCCGCCAGCGTCGTGGAGAAGCTCCATGCCTCCGAGGCCTTCAACCAAGGATTCGCGACGAGCGAGTACCTGGCGGCGGCATGGATCGACCAGGCGTGGCACTCCCTGAGCGCGGCGGAGGCGGCATCCGACTTCGACGTCGCCGCCTTCGAGGCCGCCGCACTTGCCGACATCGGCCTGGACAACCCGGTCGTCCCGACGCGGTACTCGTCGACCTACTTCGCGCATGTCTTCTCAGGTGGCTACAGCGCGGGCTACTACTCCTACATCTGGAGCGAAGTGCTCGACGCAGACACCGTCGAGTGGTTCCGCGAGAACGGCGGACTCACCCGTGCGAACGGCGATCGCTTCCGCGCGCGCCTGCTGGGCGTCGGCGGATCGAAGGACCCGCTGGAGGCCTACCGCGACTTCCGGGGACGCGAGGCCGAGATCATGCCTCTCCTGCAGCGCCGCGGCCTGGACGGCTGAGCGGCGCGCGTCGCCCGGGCCACGCGGTCAGGCGGACTTGCGCTTCTGCTGCAGGACGAGGGTCGGTGCGGCGCCCTCGGTGACCGCGGTGCGGGTGACGATGACCTTGGCGACGTCCTCCGTCGAGGGGATGTCGAACATGATGGGCCCGAGCACATCCTCGAGGATGGCCCGCAGCCCGCGCGCCCCGGTCTTGCGGGCGACGGCGAGATCGGCGATCGCGAGGAGCGCGTCGTCGTCGAACTCCAGTTCGACACCGTCGAGCTGGAACATGCGCTGGTACTGCTTGACGAAGGCGTTCTTCGGGCCCGTGAGGATCTCGATGAGAGCCTCCTGATCGAGCGGGGCGACCGAGGTGACCACCGGGAGTCGTCCGATGAACTCGGGGATGAGACCGAACTTGTGGAGGTCTTCCGGCTCGACCTCGCTGAAGAGGTCGAGCTCCTTGCCCTTCTCCTGCAGCGGAGCGCCGAAGCCGACACCGTGCTTGCCGACGCGGGACGAGATGATCTCCTCGAGCCCGGCGAAGGCGCCCGCCACGATGAACAGGACGTTCGTCGTGTCGATCTGGATGAATTCCTGGTGCGGATGCTTGCGGCCGCCCTGCGGCGGTACCGAGGCGACGGTGCCCTCGAGGATCTTCAGCAGCGCCTGCTGGACACCCTCGCCGGAGACGTCGCGCGTGATCGACGGGTTCTCGGCCTTGCGGGCGATCTTGTCGACCTCGTCGATGTAGATGATGCCGGTCTCGGCGCGCTTCACGTCGAAGTCGGCGGCCTGCAGCAGCTTGAGGAGGATGTTCTCGACGTCCTCGCCGACGTAGCCGGCTTCGGTGAGCGCCGTCGCGTCGGCGACGGCGAAGGGGACGTTGAGACGCTTGGCGAGCGTCTGCGCGAGGTAGGTCTTTCCGCACCCGGTGGGCCCGAGGAGCAGGATGTTGCTCTTGGCGATCTCGACCTCGTCGACCCGCTGCTCCGCCGGCTGCAGCGTGCCGTGCGCGCGCACCCGCTTGTAGTGGTTGTACACGGCGACCGACAGGGCGCGTTTGGCGGCATCCTGCCCGACGACGTACTCGGCGAGGAAGGAGAAGATCTCGCGCGGCTTCGGCAGATCGAAGTCGGCCACCGCGCCGTCGCCGGACTCGGCCATACGCTCTTCGATGATCTCGTTGCAGAGTTCGACGCACTCGTCGCAGATGTACACGCCGGGGCCGGCGATCAGCTGCTGCACCTGCTTCTGGCTCTTGCCGCAGAAGGAGCACTTGAACAGGTCGGCGCTCTCACCGATACGAGCCATGGTGCTCCTCTTTCATCGAACCACTCAGAATGCGTTTCGAGCCTAACCGCAACCGGCGACATCTCGGCGGATTGAGACGGGGTGTGGACGGCGGACGCACCAAGCCCCGCCGACCGGGGCGGACGGCGGGGCTTCGTGGCGGTCAGGACGTGATCGCGGCGGCGGCCGGCACGCGCTTGCGCGAGGTCAGCACCTGGTCGACGATCCCGTACTCGAGGGCTTCCTGAGCGGACAGGATCTTGTCGCGGTCGATGTCCTTGTTCACCTCGGCCTGGGTCTTGTTGGTGTGCCGCGCCATGGTCTCTTCGAGCCACGTGCGCATGCGGAGGATCTCCGCCGCCTGGATCTCAATGTCCGAGGCCTGTCCGTGACCGGCTTCGCCGACGGCGGGCTGGTGGATGAGGATGCGGGCGTTCGGCAGCGCGAGCCGCTTGCCGGGGGCACCCGCGGCGAGAAGCACCGACGCGGCCGAAGCCGCCTGGCCGAGCACGACGGTCTGGATCTGCGGCGACACGTACTGCATGGTGTCGTAGATCGCCGTCATGGCGGTGAACGAGCCACCGGGCGAGTTGATGTACATGATGATGTCGCGGTCGGGATCCTGCGACTCGAGCACGAGCAGCTGCGCCATGACGTCGTCCGCCGACGCGTCGTCGACCTGGACGCCGAGGAAGATCACGCGGTCCTCGAACAGCTTGTTGTACGGGTCCTGGCGCTTGTACCCGTAGGCGGTGCGCTCCTCGAACTGGGGCAGGATGTAGCGGCTCGACGGCATCTGCAGGCCCGAGGCCGAGTGCTGGGGGGCGCCGAAAGAGGGGATGTTCACAGTGCGGTTCCTCCGGTGGTCGTGGTCTCGGTGCCGCCGCCGCCGATGACGTCGGAGGCGGACTCGCGGATGTGGTCGACGAAGCCGTAGGCGAGGGCCTCTTCAGCGGTGAACCAGCGGTCACGGTCACCGTCGGCGTTGACCTGCTCGACCGACTTGCCGGTCTGCGCCGCCGTGATCTCCGCGAGACGCTTCTTCATGTCGAGGATGAGCTGCGCCTGCGTCTGGATGTCGCTCGATGTGCCGCCGAATCCGCCGTGCGGCTGGTGCAGCAGCACGCGGGCGTTCGGCGTGATGTAGCGCTTGCCCTTCGTGCCGGCCGTCAGCAGCAGCTGCCCCATCGAGGCCGCCATGCCGATGCCGACCGTGACGATGTCGTTCGGCACGAACTGCATCGTGTCGTAGATGGCCATGCCGGCCGTGATCGATCCGCCCGGGGAGTTGACGTAGAGGTAGATGTCCTTCTCGGAATCCTCCGCGGCGAGGAGGAGGATCTTCGCGCAGATCTCGTTCGCGTTCTCGTCGCGCACCTCCGACCCCAGCCAGATGATGCGGTCCCGCAGCAGTCTGTCGAAGACGCTGGTCGCGATAAGTGGTTCAGCCATGAATGCTCCTGGTGTGCGGTTATCCGTTCGTCACCGAATCTACCTACGCGCCGCGGGGCCCCTGCCCGTGTTCGCCGTCGGCGGAGAGCGTGTCGGAGCCGGGAACGACGACGGGGGTGGATGCCGCAGCATCCACCCCCGTCGTCGAGACGCGATTACTCGGCGTCGGCCTTCTTCGCGGGCGCCTTCTTGGCGGCCGG
>JACEFY010000069.1 GCA_016807485.1 Stenotrophomonas maltophilia
AGCCGGTCGAGGGCGCGCTGATGCTCGGGCTCGCCGGGCGGACCGTGCAGGACGCCGACCCGGCCGATCACGGCATCCACTCCCCCGCGGTGGTCGAGATCGAAGTGGGTGAGCACGAGCAGGTCGATGCGGTCGATGCCGAGGAGGCGCAGGCAGGCCTCCAGCGGCGCGGGGTCGGGACCGGTGTCGATGAGCGCGACCGTTCCGGCGGAGCGGACCAGCACCGCATCGCCCTGGCCGACGTCGCACGCCGCGATCACCCAGTCATCCGGCACCTGCGCGCTGGTCGTCGGCATCGCGTTCGCCGGCGCAGCCCTCTGCGGCGCCCGCCGCGGCGTGCGGGTGGCGGTGGGTCTCCTGACGCTCGCGGCGCTCGTCGTGCTCGTCTCACCCGAACCGAGCGTCGTGCGGGCCGCGGTGATGGCCGCGATCGCGATGCTCGGGGTCGTCCTCGGCCGCACGGGGGCGGGGGTGTCGCTCCTCAGCACGGCCGTGGTCGGCATCCTCGTGCTCGACCCGTGGCAAGCCGGCTCGCTCGGCTTCGCGCTCTCGGTCGCCGCGACCGCGGCGCTCCTCCTCGGCGCGGGGCCTCTCGCCGACGGCCTCGCCCGATGGATGCCGGCGCCCCTCGCGCTGGCCCTGTCGGTGCCCCTGTCCGCACAGCTCGCCTGCGGCCCGCTCCTGGTCCTCATCGCGCCGCAGGTGCCGGTCTACGGCGTCGTGGCCAACCTGCTGGCCGCCCCCGCCGCGCCGGTCGGCACCGTCGTCGGGCTGCTCACCGGCAGGCGCCTGGGCGTCATGGCCGTGCGCGAGGGGCCGGAGCATTTCGCGCCCGTGGCCGAGGCCGTCGCCGCCGGCGCCGTGACCGTCGAGATAGACCGGGTGTTCCCGCTCGCGCAGGTCGCCGAGGCGCTCGCCTTCCACGGCGAGGGGCGTGCGCTCGGCAAGGTCGTGGTGCGCGTCGCCGGGTGACTCAGTCGCACGCGGCGAAGGCGTAGGCCGCGTCGGCGGGCGTCACCAGGTCGCGGTCGCGCAGCACGACGGATGCCGGTGTCGCGGGGTCGGCGCAGACCTCGCCCCACGGGCGGGGGAGCGCGTCGGTGTATTCGATGGCGAGCACGTGCTCGCCGTACACCGCCGTGTAGGCGCCGCACTCGTCGTAGGCCGCGCACTCTTCGACGACGGCGAAGTCGAAACCTGCCCGGTCGTGGAAGACCTGCGCGTCTTCGGCGGCGTTCTTCTGCCCGGCGGCGAGGCCGACCTCGTGCGCGATCTCGACGAGCCGCGTCGCGAGAGACACCGCATCGGCCCGGGTGAGGGCGCCGCCCGTGCGCGTGTAGGTGTCGAGGTTGTCGAACTCGACCGCGTCGAACCCGTCGGCGGCGCACGCCCGGATCCAGGGGCCGACGACCGCGGCCACCTCGTCGGTCTGGCGGGTGTCGACGATCGCCTCGTCGGGCCAGTCCGGGTCGAAGACGAGGTCGCCCGCGGTGTCGCGCAGCAGCAGATCGCTCGGCCACTCGTCGAGCTCGCCCGGCTGCGTCTGAAACCCGTTGACGTAGCAGACCGAGTAGAGGCCGTCGAGGGATGCCGCACCCCGATCGCGCACGACGATCTCCACTCCGGCCGGCGGGTCGTACGCGCCGCCCAGCTGGTAGTCGAGCGCGGCCCCGACGGGCGGCAGACGCGGGTCGCCCGGGGGATCGTGCGGTGGCTCTGCGGCGCACCCCGTCAGCAGCACGGCGACCACCGCGAGCGGCACGAGCAGGCGGCGGACGGTCATGCCGCGACGCTACCCGACGGAGCGCGATCGGTAGACTGCAGGGGCCAGCCTCTGTAGCTCAGTGGAAGAGCCACTCCGTCCTAAGGAGCGGGTCGGGGGTTCGAATCCCTCCAGGGTTATTTACGAGCGCGTGGATCGGCGCCCTCGGATTGGGTTGCTTGCCGCACGGCGGCTGTCTTCGAGGTTGCGGGCGCCACGCGAGGACGTGGTTGACATTGTGGGGCGGCCAGGACCTATGCACTGGAGCTCACTGCATTCCCGTGGTGCGTGGCCTCACCGCGTGGCCACCACCGTCATCGCCTCTTCGTCGACCGCATCCATCGCCTCACTCGAGATGTGTGCCCGCCCGACCACGACCGCGGCGACGACCATGATGGCGGCGCCGAGCCAGTAAGGCGCCGCGTGGCTGACGGTGGCGTAGAGCCCGGCCGCCACCAGCGGCGCGACGGTCGACATCGCCGCGGTGAGCGACTGGGTCACGCCGCCCAGCCAGCCCTGCTCGTCGTCGCCGACGGCGTTCGACATGGCCCCGTCCATCGCTGCCTGGGCCGCGCCCTGACCGGCGGCGAGGGTGAGCGCGCCGACGATGAAGAGCCACGGCTGCGAGAAGACCGAGGCGACCAGCGCGAGTGCGGCCAGGCCGACGGCTTGCCCGATGATTCCGCTGATGATGACGCCGCGCTCGCCGATGCGCGGGAGCAGGATGCCGAGCAGCACGCCCTGGATGAGAATGTCGACGAGGCCGATGGATGCCGTCATCAGCCCGATCTGGGTGGGTCCCCAGCTGATGGAGTCGACCGCGAGCACGCTGAAGTTGTTGACGAACATGCCGAATGCCAGGGCGAGTAGCCCGAAGCCGATGAGCAGTCCGCGCAGTTCGGTGCGGCCGAACGCGGTCTTGAACACAGCGAACGGCTGCACATCGCGCAGGGAGAAGGTGGCGATGCGGTTCTCCGGTTTGAGGCTTTCGGGCAGCAGGAAGATGCTGAGGGCGGCGACGAGGAGGGACACTCCCGCCGTCAGGAAGATGGGAAGCTGAAGACTCACCGCGGCGAGCAGTCCGCCGACGGCGGGGCCGATCATCATGGCGATGCCGGAGAGGGCGCCGAGGATGCCGAAGCGCCGGGCGCGCTGCTCGGGCGGCGTGGTGTCGGCGAGGTAGGCGAAGAGGGCGGGAAGATCCCCTGCGGTCACGCCTTGGATGACTCGCGCGAGCACGAGCACCCAGAGAGCGCCCCCGATGCCGAACAGGAACATCGCGAACGCGGCGCCGAAGGCGGCGACGATGATGACCGGCCGGCGTCCGAAACGGTCGGAGAGGCGACCGAGGAAGGGCGCCACGAGGAAGGCGCAGAGCCCGTTGATCGCCTCGATCACGCCCACCCAGATCGCCAGGTCGTTCGGGTTGCCGACGTATTCGAGCACGACGAAGGGGAGCACGGGCAGGACGACCGTCATCCCGATGACGGTGAGCATCGTGAGGACGACGAGCATGACCCAGGCGCGCTGGGAGGCGCGGGTAGGCGAGCGCGATTTCAGTGAAGTCATGCCATAACTGTACTCATACCAGTTTTAGAGTCAAGCCAGGTTTGCGGAAGGCCGGCGATAGGATGGCGCCATGTCGACCACGGAGCCCCTCGGACGGCGTGAGCGCAAGAAGGCGGCCACGCGGAAGGCGATCTCCGACGTCGCCACGGTGCTCTTCCTCGAGCGCGGCTTCGACAACGTGAGCATCCGCGAGGTCGCCGACGCAGCCGACGTCTCGCCGACGACGGTGTTCGCGCATTTCGCCCAGAAGGAAGCGCTCGTCTTCGACGAGGACGACGAGCAGCGGGCCCGGCTCGTGGCGGCGGTGCGGGATCGCCCCGCCGGCACGACCATCAACCGCGCGCTGCACGACTTCTACCTCGCCGAGGTCGACACGAACCTCGCTGAGCACGGCGACGACACGGCGCGACGGTTCATGGCATTTTTGAACGAGACGCCGGCGCTCCGCGAATACGCCGCGCGGATGTGGCTGCGCCACGAAGGCTCGCTCGCCGCGGCCATCGCCGATGAGCTGGGGCTCACCGAACCCACCGCCGAGATCCGCGTCTACGCCCGATTCGTGCTGCAGATGCAGACCCTCGTCGCCGAGAGCGCGAATCAGCGCCCCGATCTCGAGGCGGGGTTCGCGATCCTCGAGGGGGGCTGGGCGCCGATCGAGAAGCGGCTGGCCGAGGCGGCCGACTGAGAACGGAGCACCTCGCCGCTCTCGGGTGATCGCCCTACAGCGCCGAGTACGGCTCCACGTGGGCCCGCACCGTCGTCGCCCCACGCAGCAGCTTCGACACGGGGCACCGTGCTTCTGCGGCCGCGAGAAGCTCCTCGGTCTCGGTGAGGCTCGCGCCCTCGAGCGAGAGATACGCATCCACGTGGAAGTCGAAGCCGGGGCCCGGCTCGGCATCCACCAAGGCCACCTCCACGCGCACGGCTGTGCGGGCGGCACCGCCGTTGATCACTTGAGCGGTCGCGTTGAGGCACGTCGCCCACGCGAGGGCGAGAAGCTGCTCCGGGTTGGATGCCGCGGGATCGAGGTTGGCGCCGAGTGGGGAGGCCACCGGCACCGCCATACCGCCGACGACCCGACTCCAGCCGTCGCCGCCGTCGGTGTTGATGATCTCGGTCCGGTACCTCACGCTCATTGCTCGATTATAATTGGACGCGGTACAAGAACAGCTCTGCACTGGTCGCCGATGACAGCCGAACGAAAGAAGCGCACGACGAGATGGCGACACCTGGCACTGCCGTTGTGGAATTCGCGGGCGTCACGAAGACGTTCGGCGATCATGCGGGCGAGCCGCCCGCCCTCCGGGACATCACCCTGACGATCGACCGCGGTGAGGTCTTCGGGGTGATCGGCGAGAGCGGCGCCGGCAAGTCGACGTTCCTGCGCCTGATCAACGGGCTCATCACGCCCGACGCCGGCACGGTCACGGTGCTCGGCGAGCCGGTCGCGAGCCTCGGGCGCGGCCCGCTCCGCACGCTGCGACGCGACATCGGGGTCGTGTTCCAGAGCATCGACCTGCTCAGCAGCCAGACGGTGCGGCGCAACGTCGCCCTGCCGCTGCGCCTCCGGCGTCGCACGAGCGCGGGGTTGTCGCGCGCCGAGGAGCACGCCGCCGTCGATGAAGTCCTCGACTTCGTCGGCCTCACCCATCGCGCCGATCACTACCCCGCGCAGCTCAGCGGGGGAGAGAAGCAGCGCGTCGGCCTCGCGCGCGCCCTCATCACCCGCCCGTCGCTGCTCCTGTGCGACGAGCCGACGTCGTCGCTCGACACCTCCACCACCGCCGACGTCCTCCGCGTGCTCGACGGCGCGCGCACGCGCTACGGCACGACCGTCGTCGTGATCACGCACGACCTCGACGTCGTCAAGGCGATCTGCGATCGGGTCGCCCTGCTCGAACGCGGCGCGCTGCGCGAGCTGTTCCGCATCCGGAAGACCGACTACCGGACCCTGCCGAACTACTACGACCAGGTGAAGCGGGAGCTCCTCCCATGACCTGGCTCACCGACCTGCTCGCCGATCACGGCGACGACATCCTCGAGGCGCTCGCCGAGACCGGGTACATGCTCGTCGTCTCGCTGGCGGCAGCCGTGGTTATCGGCCTGCCGCTCGGCGTCACCGTCTTCCTCACGCGCGCGGGCGGCTTCGCCGAGAACCGCGCGCTGTGGCGCATCGCCAACCTCTACATCAACATCGTCCGCTCGTTCCCGTTCCTCCTGCTGGTCGTCTTCCTCATCCCGTTCACGCGGCTCGTGATGGGCACGACCTTCGGCACCCAGGCCGCCACCCTGCCGCTCTGCTTCGTGGCCGTCGCGATCTACGCGCGCCTGGTCGAGCAGATCCTCCTCGAAGTGCCGCCGGGCATCTCGCGCGTCGCGACCGCGATGGGCGCGACCGTCCCGCAGGCGGTCGGGCAGTATTTCCTCCCCGAAGCGCGCTCCGGGCTCGTCTACGCGCTCACGTCCGCCGCGATCAGCCTGCTGTCATACTCGACCGTCCTCGGGGTGGTCGGCGGCGGCGGCATCGGCGACTTCGCCATGCGCTACGGCTACCAGGAGTACAACGACGCCCTGATGTACCTGACGATCCTCATCATCATCGTCTGCGTGCTGCTCATCCAGCTCGTCGGCCACCGTCTCTCCGTCCGTCTCGACCACCGCTGACCTGCCTCCCCTCACGAAGGAACCCCATGCGAAAGATCCACCTCTCCGCCCTCGGCATCGCCCTGGCATCCGCCGTCCTGCTGTCCGGCTGCGCCGCCCCGAGCGGGGGAGAGGATGCCGGCTCCACCGAGCCGGTGACGCTCAAGGTCGCGGCGGTCACATCGCCGATGACCGACGTCGTCGAGGCCGCGGCCGACGCCATCGAAGACGGCTACGAGATCGAGCTGGTCGAGGTGTCGGACTATGTCCTCTCGAACACGATCCTGCAGGCCGGCGACGTGGACGCGAACTTCTCGCAGCACGTGCCCTACATGGAGTCGTTCAACGCCGGCAACGACGGCACCCTCGTGGGGGTGCAGCCCGTCTACGACTTCGTCATCGCGTTCTACTCCAAAACGCTCGACGACATCGCCGACCTGCCGACCGGAGCGACCGTCGCGATCCCCGACGACCCGTCGAACACCGGCCGAGCGCTCAAGCTTCTCGCCGACGAGGGCATCATCACCCTCGATCCGGCGGTCGACCCGTACGCCGCGACCCCCGACGACATCAGTGGAAACCCGAAGAACCTCGAGTTCCTGCAGGTCGCGATCCCGCAGCTCAACGCGGCCTACGACGAAGCAGACCTCGTGTTCCAGTGGCCCTCGCACATCGCGGCGCTCGGGCTCAACCCGCAGGACGACGGACTCATCACCGAGCTCGATGACCGGTTCGCCCTCAACCTGGTGGTGCGCTCGGAGGACGCTGACTCCGCAGCGACCGCCGCGCTGAAGAAGGCCTTCACGAGCGACGAGGTGCGCGCGGTCATCGAGGGGAACGGCACGATCACCGTCGCCTTCTGACGCTGTCGGGGGCGCGGCCTACGCTTCTCGGCATGGCCACGCTCGACGACGTCCGCGCGATCGCCGGCGCGCTCCCCGGGAGCGAGGAGCGGCCGACGACGGGCGGTGCCGCTTGGTTCGTGCGCGGGAAGCTCTACGCCTGGGAGTGCCATCCGTGGCCGAGCATCCCCGACGACATGCGCGCCGTCATCGCCCGGGAACTCGTGGTGGGGGTGAAGGTCGCCGACCCGCTCGACGCGCGAGCGCTGCGGGAGATGGCCCCCGACGTGTTCCTGCGTGCGACCACGGGGTGGGGTGAACCCAAGGTCGCGTTCCGCGTGGCCGCCATCGACGCCGACCACCTCGTCGAGCTCGTCAGCGAGGCGTGGCGGGTGCAGGCGCCGAAGTATCTCCGGCGCGAGTTCGACGCCGCCGCCGAGCGCGAACTCTGAGCCCATGCGTGCGCGACGAATCCGGGTTGCCACAGTCGCCGTCGCGCTCGTTGTCGCGGTATCCCTCGTCGGATGTGCGCCGGCGAGTGCGCCGGATGCCGCGCCCCGCGCGAGCCTTATGGTGGCCACGGCGGCGACGCTGGAGGCGATCGTCGACGGCGACACCGTCGAGACGAGCGCGGGCACGGTGCGCGTCATCGGGATCGACGCACCGGAGCGCGGCGAGTGCGGCTACGACGCGGCGACGGCGCTCGTCGCGACGCTGGTGGGCCCCGGAGATCCGATCACCCTGGCACTGCCGGACGGGCAGAATCCGGAGGATCGCTACGGGCGACTCCTGCGCTACGTCGACACGGCCGGCGGGGTTGACGTGGGATCGGCGGTGCTCGGCGCCGGCCTGGCTGTCGCCCGCTACGACTCGACCGACGGCTACCCCGCCCACCCCCGCGAATCCGTCTACCGTGCCGCGCAGACGGCGACCCTCTCGGCGGACGGCTCCGTCGTCACGACCGACTGCCGAGCCGCTACCGAGTGACCGGGGTGCGCGTCAGGGCCCGCCCAGCCAGTGATCGATGCGGTGCGTGTCGGGGGTGAACCCGTGGCGCACGCCGTAGAGCACCGCCTGGGTGCGGCTCGTCGCTCCGATCTTGCGATAGACCGACCGGATGTAGGACTTCACCGTGTTCGGACTCAGGTAGGTGAGCCGCGCGACCTCGGCGTTGCTCTTGCCCTGCGTGATGAGCGCGAGGATCTCCGACTCGCGGTCGGTGATGCCCTCGCGCTTGCCCGGCCAGTCGAGGCCCGGCTGGCTGGGCGCGCGCCGGCCCTGATCGCTGAAGATGCGCGCCCCGGCGTGCACGGCCTCGATCGCCGCGACCAGCTCTGCGGCGCTGAGCGTCTTCGACAGGTAACCGTGCACGCCCTGATCGCGGGCGATCTCGATGAGATCCGGGTGGAAGTTCCAGGTGTAGACGACCACCCGGCGCGCGCGGGGGTTCCGCAGCAGCTCGGTGATCTCGACGTGGTCGGCTTCGGGCTGGGCGAACGAGTCGTACAACACCACGTCGACGCTGTCGCTGACCGGGGCGTTCGCGTCGATCTCGGCGACGATCACCCGATCGCGATAGTCGTCGAACAGATGGGCGAGGCCCTTCAATACGACGGCGTAGTCGTCGACGAGGGCGACCGTGATGGGCCGGGCGGGAGAGGGCATGTGTCAGCTTTTCACCCTCAGGGGTGTTACGCCACACCCTGAGGGGTGGTTCACTTAGATTGTTGCCGCCACCCTACGGCGGCCGGCGCATCGCCCGATGCCCGACCCCGCGCCCACCCGGCGCACAGCAGAGGAGCATCACATGTTCGGACTCATCATCAGCATCATCGTCATCGGCTTGATCGC